>NZ_SJOT01000002.1:0-166062 GCF_012027795.1 Megasphaera sp. SW808 | reverse complement strand
GAATAAAAAGGATCTATAGCACGTCGAAGGGGATACGTTTTTCCCTTGTCATTTTTTTTGCCAGCATGGTAATAGCCGTAGTCATAGAAAGTCCCAGATCATTGCAAATGCGGTCAAATTCTTTTTTTAAGGATTCGTCCATTCGGACGCTGATTGTAGTTTGTGCCATCGTAAACACGCCCCTTTCTATATATATTTTTATACAATATCCATACAACATCAATACAATTAGTAAAAAGTGTATTTGATGATCATTTGAATAAGTATTTCAAGAATACGATGATTCAAGAAAAAGGGATATACCCATTGCTGCCGCAGCTGAATACAAAACCGTTGTATTTTTTACGTATATTTTCATCAATGAAACGCTTTAGGTTCATGAAGATATTAAAAAATTAATAGTGTTCCTCCTTGTATGCCGAATATTCTAATTAAATTTCATTTTTATGTTATAATATCTTATATGTATATTGATTATAACAAATTCGGTGCAGGGAGGAATGCAGGATGTTTGAATTGGTACAGGTCAACGAGAAGACCTATTACATCGAGAGTCCGGCGAAAATTGGCGTGTATGTTGCCGACGGGACGGATGTGTATTTGATTGACAGCGGCAACGACAAGGACGCGGGACGGAAGATCCGCAAGCTTCTCGACGAAAAGGGCTGGACGCTGAAGGGGATTTTGAATACTCATTCCAATGCCGACCACATCGGCGGCAACGATTATCTGCAGCGCCAGCGGAAATGCAAGGTCTTTGCCGGCGGTATTGAAACGGCGTTTACGAAGTATCCTATTTTGGAAACGTCCTTCTTGTACGGCGGTTACCCTTGCAAGGATTTGCGCCACAAGTTTTTGCTGGCGGCGGCCAGCGACGCCGTCGACTTTACCGACGCCGATTTCCCTAAGGACATAGAAGTAATTCCTCTGCCGGGCCATTTTTTCGACATGGTAGGCTTCCGCACGCCGGACAACACGGTCTTTCTGGCCGACTGCCTTAGCAGCATAGAAAACCTCGATAAATACGCCGTGTCCTTCATTTACGACGTAGCGGCCTATTTAAAGACCCTCGACGCCGTGGAGGCTATGGTGGGGGACGTCTTTGTGCCGTCTCACGCGGCGGCCGGCTCGAAGGAGGATATGCAGAAGCTCGTGCAGGCCAATCGGGACAAGATATATGAAATCAAGGCCTATCTCCTGTCGCTGTGCCAGGAACCGATGATATTTGAGCACATCCTGCAGAAGGTATTCGACCGGTATCAGCTGGTCATGACGATAGAGCAGTACGTCCTGGTAGGCAGCACGATTCGCTCGTATTTGTCGTGGCTCCGCGATACGGACGAGATGACCTATGCCTTTGAGGATCATTTGATGGTATGGAAAGCTGTATAATGTATATATGAGAGTAAGACGACAAGGCGCTTGCATAGGCAGGCGTCTTTTTTTTGTGGAACTATGACAGATAGGCAGGGTTTATTTGGGAAAAGTTTCACGTAAAATCTTGTTCATTATCCTGTGCACGAACACAACCATGAAAAAGGCTTATTGTAATTGGATAGCCCGTATATACTATGTAAGCGTCACATAGGTACGGCAGTTTTTATGATATAAATATATCATAAAATTAAAAATAAAATGAAAAGACTATTGCATTTTACTAACGAATGAGTATAATAAAGGTACAAACAAGGTTTACCAAGGTTTTACAGTATTCTTACATGACGAAGGGAAATGTATTGAAAGGACGGGATGACATATGCCAATGGATTCGGCAAATCAGGAAGTTTGGATTGGCGTCGACGTAGGGACGACAGGCGTGCGGGCTATCGCCTACACGGAAGAAGGGACGAACGTCTGCTCTTCCGAAGCGTTTTATCCGCTGTTAACGCCTCATCCGGACTGGGCGGAAGAAAGTCCGCTGCAAATTTATGAAGCTATCGAACAGGTCGTGCGCAAGACGGCAGACCAGCTCCGCTATAAGAACAAGGAGCTGGCAGGCGTAGCCCTGAGCACGGTCATGCACAGCTTCGCCGGCCTGGACGACATGAAGGAACCGCTCATGGACATGCAGACCTGGGCCGACAGCCGCAGCACGGGCATCGTGCGGGAAATGAAAAAGAATCCGGAGCTGTGCCGGTCCTTCTACGAACGGACAGGATGCCCCATTCACGCCTGCTATCCCCTGGCGAAGATCATCTGGCTGCGGGAAAACCAGCCGGAGCTGTTCAAGCAGATGAAATACGTCGGCTCCTTAAAGGATTATATTTTCTACAACATGACGGGTGAATGGGTCATCGACAAGTCAGCGGCCAGCACGAGCGGCATGTACAACGAGCATACGCTGGACTGGGACGATGAAATCCTGGCGTACGCCGGCGTGACGAAGGACTACATGCCTCCCGTCGTATCGACGACGTACAGCCATCCGCTGACGGACGAAGCGGCGGCGGCCATGCATCTGCCCAAGGGATTGCCCGTCGTTATCGGCGCGACGGACGGCGTATTGGTCAACGTCGGCATCGGCGCCGTCGAACCGGGCCAGCTCAGCGGCACCATCGGTACGAGCGGCGCGCTGCGCATGCTGACGAAGGAACCGATGACGGATCCGCAGATGCGCACGTGGTGCTACAACCTGACCGACGACATGTGGGTAGCCGGCGGCGCGATCAACAACGGCGGCATGATCCTCCGCTGGGTCCGCGACAAGATCTGCCATTACGGCGGCAGCGCCCTGGAAAACCTGGACATCGACCCGTACGACCTCATGACCATGAAGGCAGAACACGTCGACGCCGGCGCCGACGGCCTCATCTGCCTGCCGTACTTTACGGGCGAACGGGCTCCGTACTGGAATTCGGAGCTGCGGGGCATGTTCTTCGGATTCTCCCTCAACCACAGCCGGTCCCACATGATCCGGGCCGTCATGGAAGGCATCTGCTACAGCCTGAACAGCGTCATGCAGGCCTTGAAGGAATTCGGAGAGGTGAAGGATATCCGCGTCAGCGGCAGCTTTACGAAATCGAGATTGTGGATTCAAATCCTGTCGGATGTCCTCAATCAGCCCATTACCTTGCCGGACAACAGCGAAGGCGCGGCATTCGGCGCCGCCGTACTGGGCTTTATTTCCAACGGCAAGATGAAGAGCATCGCCGATACGGCTCACCTCGTCCATCCGCGCCGCATCTACACGCCGCAGGAGGAAAACCGCGAAGTATACGACGAATTGTACGACATTTTCGTCCGCTTGTATCATAACTTACAGACTGAATTTTCCGATATTACGGAATATCAGAAGAAAATATAAGGAAGCAGAGAGGAGATAGATGATTATGGAATTACGGGATATCGGCGTCGTAGGCATGGCTGTCATGGGCAGCAATCTGGCCCTCAATATGGCCGACCACGGCTTTGCCGTATCGGTATACAACTACACGCCGGATTTGACGGAAAAATTTGTAACGGAACGGCCTCACGACAACATTAAAGGCTACTACGACTTGAAGGAATTTATCGGCTCCCTGAAAAAGCCTCGCAAGATCATGCTCATGATCATGGCCGGCGCGCCTGTAGACAGCATGATTGAACAGCTTATTCCCATCCTCGATGCCGGCGACATCATCATCGACGGCGGCAACTCGTACTTCGGCGACACGCGCCGCCGCTGCGAACGCTGCAGCGAAGCAGGCATCCACTTCTACGGCATGGGCATTTCCGGCGGCGAAAACGGCGCCCGCCGCGGCCCGTCCATCATGCCCGGCGGCAACAAGGACACGTATCCGGAAATCCAGCCGGTCTACGAAGCCATCGCCGCCAAGGCTGCCGACGGCAAGCCGTGCTGCACCTACATCGGTGAAGACGGTGCAGGCCACTACGTCAAGATGGTCCACAACGGCATCGAATACGCCGACATGCAGCTCATTTCCGAAGCGTACCTGCTCCTGAAATACGTCGGCGGCTACGACAACGCCAAGATTTCGGAAATCTTCCATGAATGGAATCAGGGCGAGCTCAAGAGCTTCCTCATAGGCATTGCCGCCGATATCTTCGCAGAAGACGACGAAGCAGGCGGACAGGTCGTAGACTACATCGTCGACGCTGCCGGCCAGAAGGGCACAGGCCGCTGGACGAGCATCGAATCGATGAAGCAGGGCGTAGATATTTCCATGATTACGGCGGCCTGCAACGCCCGGGTCATGTCCAACCAGCCGGGCCGCAAGGTGGCGCAGGAAGTCATCCATAAGCCGGCTCTTACGAAGCAGGAAGGGGAGGCCTTTATCGAAGCCGTCCGTCAGAGCTTGTACACGGCGAAAATCGTCGCCTACGCCCAGGGCTTCTCGCTGTACCGCAGCGCCTCGGAAACGTACGGCTGGAACCTTGACTACGGCAGCATTGCGTCTATTTTCCGGGCCGGCTGCATCATTCAGGCCGAATTCCTGAACAAGATCACCGAAGCCTACGAAAAGAACCCGAATCTGGAAAACCTCATGTTCGACGAATTCTTCCTCGACAAGATCAACGCCAACCAGGCCAGCCTGCGCAAGATCGTCTGCCTGGCCGTCAGCGAAGGCATCCCCGTACCGGCCTATGCCAACGCCATGGAATACATCGACGCCTACAGCAGCCCCCGCGTCGGCGCCAACCTCATTCAGGCCCTGCGCGACTACTTCGGCGCTCATACCTTTAAGCGCGTAGATAAAGAAGGAACGTTCCATCATCAGTGGAAGGAACATTATACGAAATAATAGAAGGAGGTCATACTCATGCCGCTAGTCATACTTGCCATCGGTATTCTCGTACTGTTTTTCCTCATCGTCAGAGTCAAGCTGAACAGCTTCCTGGCCCTCCTGGTCGTTGCCGGTCTCGTCGGCCTGGCCGAAGGAATGCCTATCGACAAGCTGATCCCGACTATTGAAAAAGGCTTGGGCGGAACCCTCGGCGGCCTGGCTATCGTCGTTTCCTTCGGCGCTATGCTGGGCAAGCTCATGGCCGAAAGCGGCGGCGCACAGCGCATCGCCACGACGCTCATCAACGTCTTCGGCCGGGAAAAGGTAAAATGGGCCGTCTGCCTGACGGGCTTCATCGTCGGCATCGCCCTGTTCTATGAAATCGGCTTCGTCCTCTTGATTCCCCTTGTATTCACTATCGCTGCAGAAGCGAAGATTCCCCTTCTCGAAGTAGGCATCCCGATGGCTGCGGCCTTGTCGGTCACGCACGGCTTCCTGCCGCCCCATCCCGGCCCGACGGCTATCGCCATCATCTATAACGCCGATATCGGCACGACCCTCGTATACGGCGCGATTATCGCCATTCCGACGGCTATCGTCGCCGGCCCGCTGTATTACAATTTGACGAAGGATATTAACCCGGAAATTCCTAAGGGATTGTACAATCCTAAAATCTTTAAAGACGATGAAATGCCCGGATTCGGCGTTTCCGTTTTCACTGCTCTCGTGCCGGTCGTCCTCATGGCTGCATCAGCTATTGCGAAATTGGCTCTTCCAGAAGCTTCGGGAGCACGCCATATCCTGACCTTCCTCGGCCAGCCGGACATGGCCCTGACCATCGCTGTGGCCATCGCCATTTACACCTTCGGCCTGGGCCGCGGCAAGAAGATGGATGAAGTCATGAAAATCGTCCAGGACGCTGTCCTAGCTATCGCCATGATTCTCCTTATCGTCGGCGGCGGCGGTGCTCTCAAGCAGGTCCTCATCGACAGCGGCGTCGGTACCTATATCGGTGATTTGGTCGCCGGTGCAGATTTGTCCCCCTTAGTATTGGCTTGGCTCGTGGCTGCCGTTATCCGTACAGCCTGCGGCTCGGCTACTGTCGCTGCCTTGACGGCCGGCGGCATTGCCGCTCCGATTTGCGCGGCTACCGGGGCCAATCCCGAGCTGATGGTGCTGGCTACGGGCGCAGGCTCCCTCATCTTCAGCCCGCCTAACGACCCCGGCTTCTGGCTGTTTAAAGAATTCTTCGGCCTGACCGTCAAGGAAACGGTGCGTACCTGGTGCGCGCTGGAAACGATCATCGCCGTCATGGGCCTCCTCGGCGTACTTGTTATCGACGCATTTTTAGTATAAAATTAAATAGAGTCATAGAAATAATATGAAAATTTGCAAGGTAGGGGAGACGCGCCTATGGATGAAAAAGCAATCCAGCAATTTCCCGTGCTGCGCAGCGCATACGGCGGTCTGACGAAATCAGAGCGCCGTATTGCCGATTATATCGTCGCTGCGCCGGAAGAAATCATGGAGCAGACTATTTCCGACATTGCCAACGCTACGGAAAGCTCGGAAATTACAGTATCGCGTTTTTGTAAAAAGCTGGGGTTCAGCGGCCTGCAGGAATTGAAGCTGAACCTCATTGCCGGCATGTCGGCGGCAGAAAATAAAGAGTTTCACGACATCCGCAGCGGCGACCGCTGCTCTGTCGTAGCGTCCAAGATGTTTCAAAACATCAGCGACGGCCTGCAGGATACGCTGGCTTTGCTGGACTACGACGCCGTAGACGACGCGGCCCGTATCCTGCGCCGGGCCCGCCGCGTCGCCGTGTTCGGCTTCGGCAACTCGGCGACGGTGTGCCGGGATATCGCTACGCGCTACCTCCGCCTGGGTTTGGCCATTCAGGCCTATGCGGACTCGCACATGCAGGTTACGTCGGCAGCTCTCTTGTCGCCGGCCGATGCGGTCATCGCCGTCTCCCACAGCGGCGCGTCGCAGGAGCTGCTCCAGTCCGTGCAGGTGGCGAAGGACAGCGGCGCGTCTGTCGTCGTCATTACGAGTCATGCCAAATCACCGCTGGCAAAGCTGGCCGACGTGTGCCTGTGCGGCATGGGCCGCGAAGTCCGCTATTCCTCCGAAGCCGGCGCGTCGCGCCTCATTCACATGGCCATTGGCGACGTCCTGTACACGCGCATCGCCATGGCCGATGCCGAGCTGTTTCAGGACAACATGCAGAAAATGCGGCGGGAAATTACGAAAAAGAGAATATAAGTCATATCCTTCAGGGCCTTGTATGCGAAAAAAGTATATAACTTGCCAAAGAAATGACACACAATTGTAACATTTGTGCTGTATACTATATGTATCAACCAAAGGAAAACACTGGAATGGCAGCTAAAGGAGTGGTACAGATGATGAAGCGCATAAAGAATATTTTGAAGATGACGTTGATCACGACGTTGGTACTGACGACGTTCAGCGGAGCCGTTGCCGTTCAGGCTGCCGGCCCGAGACACGACCGGCCCGGCTGGGAACAGCGCGACGACCGGTATCGTGACCATGACCGCCGCGACAGAGATCGCCGCGATCATGACAAAGATTGGAAACGCGACCATAAGAGCAAAACTCAGGAAGACGCTGACGATGCCAACAAGAAGGCCAACTGGGCCTTGGGCGTAGCTGCTGTCGCAGCGATTATCGCCATCGCCAAATAACATGGCTCCCCAATAGGGGAGGATATGATCTCCCTTTTAATCTCATATAGTATAAAATACCCGCAGGCAGTGGTGATGATCTGTCTGCGGGTATTTTATCGCTGCTTTCGGCGGTGCCGATGGGGCGGCGCATATGGCTTGACCGTGGTTTTTATGATACAATGTTTTCATAGCTTTTAAGAGTGAGGAACAGCAGATGAAATTAATCGTAGGGAATGTCATGCCTGAAGAAACGCGCATGGCTATTATAGAAGACGGTCGTCTCCGCGATTTCGCCGTCGAGCGGAATGACGAGACGCACATTGGCAATCACATTTACAAGGGAACCATACAGAATATCCTGCCGGCCCTGCAGGCGGCCTTCGTCAACATCGGCCGCAAGAAAAACGCCTTTTTGTATTTAGGCGATTTATTTCCCCGGGCAGCGACGAAAGAGGAAATTCAGCAGACCCATATTTCTGTAGGCCAGAGCGTCCTCGTCCAGGTCATCAAGGAGGAACGGGGCAGCAAGGGGGCCAAGGTGACGGCCAACGTCAGCCTGGCCGGGAGATATGCCGTCCTCATGCCGACGGTCGACTACGTCGGCGTGTCGAAAAAGATACGGGACGAAGAGGAGCGGAACCGCCTGCGCGATATTACGGCGAAAATCAAGCCGGCCGGCATGGGCCTGATCATCCGCACCGTCGCCAAGGGCGTGTCGGAAGAGGCGCTGCTGGCCGATATCCGCTATCTGCTGCGGACGTGGGACAGCGTGCAGCAGCGGTATAAGCTGGCGAAAAAGCCCAAGCTCCTGTACCGTGAGGCCGACTTAGTCATGCGGATGATACGGGATCACTTCACGGCCGACGTAAAGAAAATCGTCGTCGACGACAAGGATGCCTACGACCGCATCTGCCAAATCGTGACGGACGACCAGTGGCGCAGCCGCGTCGAGTGGTATCAGGGCGACCAGCCCATTTTTGAATGCTATAATTTAGAAGACGAGCTGCGGCACCTTATGGCCCGCGAAGTTGCGCTGCCGTCGGGAGGCACGCTGGTCTTTGACCATACGGAGGCGCTGACGGTCATCGACGTCAACAGCGGCAAGTACACGGGTAACGGCACTCTGCAGGACACGATATTTCACGTCAATAAGGAAGCAGCCGTGGAAATCGCCCGGCAGCTGCGGCTCCGCGATATCGGCGGCATCATCATCATCGATTTCATCGACATGGCCCAGCCCGTGCGGCGCGATGAAATTCTGCAGATACTGGAGCGGGAAATGGCTCAGGACTGTACAAAGACCCATGTCCTGGGCATGACGGCCCTGAATTTGGTGGAAATTACCCGCAAGAAGGCCCGGCAGGGCTTGTATCAGGTACAGTTCAGTCCCTGCGATATCTGTGGCGGTTCGGGGTATTTGTATTCGCCTGAATCAGTGGCGATCCAGATTATCCGCCGCCTGCGCCATATGGTTCACGTGCGCCATATAAAGGGCGACCTGCTCATCTGCGCCCATGCCGACGTGTTAGCTGTCTTAAAAGATAAAAAGCGGCGGGATGAACTAGAGCGGGAGCTGTCCCGGACGCTTCACTTCGAAGCGTCGGATCATCCGAACCGGGAAGTATTTTCGATTTTGTCGTATCATGAATAAATGAAAAATAGCTCGACACTATGATGTGCCGGGCTATTTTTTTTGCTCGTCCGTATGTTACTGGAGATAGAATGTCATGGTGACTGTTTCGCTTAAGGTGTTCGTGCCTGCTTCGACGGGGGCGTAGTCGGCGGCTTTTGCAGACATGCGCAGCGCCGCGCCGGCGTATCCGTTTTCATAGGACGGCGAGCGGCCGGAAATGCTGATTTCCTTCACCTTGCCGAGGGACATGCCTGCGGCCTGGGCGGCGGCTTCGGCCTGCCGTCTGCCGTTGATGATGGCTTGCTTGACCAGGTTGTCCTTAATCTGTTCGGTCTTTTCGTTGGTGAAGCGGATGCCTTGAATAGAGTTGGCGTTCAGGTTGGCCGCCTTGGCGATGATGCGGGGAATCATGTCGAGGTCGGACACTTTAATTTGCAGATTATTCGTTACGGTGTACGATACGATCTTGCGGCTCTTGCTGTCGTAGTTCGGCGACATGTAGAAGCCCATGGTCTTGAGGTTTTCCGGGGCGATGCCCATAGATTTCATGGCCGCCGTGACCTGGCTCATGACTTCGTTGTTCTGCGTGCGGGCCTGCTGAGCGTCTTCTCCTGTCGTTTCCATGCCGATGGTGACGTAGGCCGTGTCGGGAGCGACTTCCTGCTGGGCGTAGCCCGTGACGTGGATGACCGACGGTTCGGGAGCAGCGGCATAGGACGGGGACATAAAGGCCGTGGAACCGATGAGCAGGGCGGCGACGGCCAAGGCTTTGACGGGATAATATTTCATGATAGGACCTCCTTTTAGCGCAATGTATCTTATTGGTAGGCCTATTATAGCATTTCGCCGGAAGTCCCTCAATACGAAGGAGAGGACTGTGCAGAAACTGTAACAATTATGTCATAATTATGTCAGATAGTTGTGTTTTGTTTATTTTTGCCGCCGGCTGCGGAAGAAATCGCGCATGATGGCGGCGCATTCGTCGGCCCGGACGCCGGCCGTCACTTCGACGCGGTGGTTCAGGGCCGGATTGTCGACGATTTGAAACAGTGAACGGACGGCGCCGCCCTTTGGATCGTCGCAGCCGTAGACGACGCGGTCGAGGCGGCTGTTGACGATGGCGCCGGCGCACATGGGGCAGGGCTCGACGGTGACGTAGAGGGTGCAGCCCGTGAGCCGCCAGCGGCCCAGAGCCCGGCAAGCTTTTTCGATGGCCAGGAGCTCGGCGTGGGCCGTGGCGCAGGGCAGGGTTTCGCGCAGGTTGTAGGCCCGGGCAATGGCCTTCTTTTGATAAATGACGACGGCGCCTACGGGGATTTCCCCGACGGCGGCGGCGATTTTCGCTTCTTCTATGGCTTTGCCCATGTAAAATTCGTCTTTTGTCATGACGTGTCTTGATTCTCCCTATATAATATAGTATGGTAAGGTATGTATTGTATTATTTTACTAAATCGAGGTGTCATATGCAATCTATTTGGTGGCAGGTTTTTGATATATTGGGAACGTCGGCCTTCGCCTTGTCGGGGGCGCTGGTGGCGATTTCCCGGCGCATGGATTTATTCGGTATTTTTGTCCTGGCGGCTGCGACGGCTGTCGGCGGAGGGATTGTCCGCGACCTGATGCTGGGTCATACGCCGCCGTCGGCGTTCCGCACGACGCTGTACGTCTGGATTATCGCCCTTTCCATCGTCGCCGTCGTCTTATTTATCCGCTACGTCAACGTGTCGTCTCGCCAGCGTCTGGTTCATCAAATGGAATCGGTCTATCTCGTCTGCGATGCCATCGGCCTGGGTTCCTTTACCGTCACGGGGACGCTCATGGGATTTTATTATTATCCCCAGTACTGGGTGCTGAACGTCACTCTCGGCGTGCTGACCGCCGTAGGCGGAGGCGTCGTCCGCGACGTGCTGGCCGGGCAGATACCGGGCGTATTGAAAAAGGAAATTTATGCGACGGCGGCCTTGGCCGGGGCGTGCATATTGCTTTCCGTCCACATCTATTGGGGCTTCACCATATACGCCGCGTCGACCTTGAGCTTTGCCTTTACGGTCTGCCTGCGGCTAGTTGCAGTGCGCCTTCACTGGAACTTGCCCCGCGTGCGCAGGACAACGAAGAGTTCCATTTTTTAACGGAGTTTGCTATAATCATTACAATGATTTTATTATATTTGATAGGAAGTGGTAGTTTTGAAGGGTTGGCAAAAAGCCATAGGCGCCGCCGTCTTGTCCATGCTCATGAGCGTCGGGCCGACGGCGATGGCGCGGACGATTTTATATGTGCCTCAGGATAATCGTCCCGTCGATCTGGCGTATACGGTCAACACGGCGGAAGACGCGGGATATACAGTTCTTACGCCGCCGGAGCAATATTTGTCCGGGTCTAATTTTCAAGGCTCGCCGGACCGGCTCCTGCGCTGGGTCAACGAGAACGCCGGCCTGGCCGACGCGATGGTCTTATCTATTGATTCTCTGGTATATGGCGGTCTCGTCGATTCGCGGAAGCATAATTTCGACATGGAAACCCTTGTCGAACGGCTGGAAAAGGTGGAAAACCTGCATAAGCTTCATAAAAACGTACCTATTTACGCTTTCAGTACCGTTATGCGCAGCCCCTGGGCCGGCGGCAAGGGCGTAGAGCCTGATTATTACCTGAAAATGGGGACGGATATGTATCAGCTGGCGGCCCTGCAGGCTAAGATGGACGTAGATAACCTGACGCCCCAGGAGCGGAGCAGCTGGTTTGCCGTCATGCGCCGTATTCCTTTGGAATATTTGCAGGACTGGTACAATCGCCGGCAGAAGAATATGATGATTAATTACCGTCTCATTCAGGATGCCAAGAAGGGGATTTTCAAATATTACAGCCTGGGCCATGATGATAATTCCGTCAATACCCAGTCGTCCCTCGAATCGAAGTATTTGGAAATGGCCGGCGCCGACGTGCCCAAGACGTCCTTCGGCTCTTTCCCCGGTGCGGACCAGCTGGGGCTGCTGCTTATCACGCGGGCAAACAATGATTTTACGAACTATCATCCCAAGGTCACGGTGATTTATCCCCTGGGCGGCGGAGAGAAGACCGTTCCGAGCTACGACGGACAGGCTATCGGCAAGACGATTGCCGCTCATATCGAGGCGATTGGCGGTACCGTAACTGAAACGGAACGGCCCGATTTGCTGCTGGCGGTGAATACGCCCCTTACGTCGTCGACCAGCGAATCGGGAAATTTTGAAAACTTTCCCATCATGCTGCAGTCGACGCGGGAATTTCTGACGCAGATAGAAACGGCCGTCAAGGCCGGTATTCCCGTCAGCCTCGTCGACATGGCCTTTTCCAACGGATCGGACAATACCCTCGTATACGGCTTGTATCAGGACAAGATGATGTACCGCCTGGCGGCGTACAACGGCTGGAATACGGCCAGCAATTCCGTCGGCTACGGCTTGTCCCAGGGCGTCCTGTCGCGGTATATGACGCCGGAGGCCCACCGCGACATGCTGACGACGCAGTATCTGGACAACTGGGCCTATCAGGCCAACGTGCGCGACTATATTTCCCGCATGGATCAGAAGCTGGAAGCCGGCACGGTGAAGCGCTATTATCCGACGGTCATGAGAGAGCTCCAGAGCCTGACAAAAGAACAGCTACAGCGCTATGCCGGCACGTATTTGGGCGTCGACCCGCGGACAGTCGACGTGACCTTGCCGTGGAACCGCTTGTTTGAAGTATACGTGGACGTCCACGATAAGCCCGACGTCGATTTGGAATGGCGGGAACGGCAGAATTTGAAGCAGAAAGAGCTGGATCGTCTGGAAAAAATCCTGAACGATGCTAAGAAAGCCTTGGAGGATGCTAAGAAGGCCGCTAAGGGCGGCAAGGTAGACCCGGCCCTGGAAAAACGGCTGAAAGAGGCTGAAGCTGACGCGAAAGCCGCCTATGAGGCGGAAAAGCAGGCCCAGGAGCTGAATGCCAAGGAAGAGGCGGCTCAGAAAAACCGCACGTGGGCTCCTAAGTAATCGAAAGGGGAGGGCGCGGCGAGCCGCATTGTGCCGACAATGACATCGTGCTGTAACAAAATTGTAACAATTATTAGCTATACTATTCATATACCAAAGACATTTGAATAAAGGGAGCTGATATACGATGAAATTAAAAGATTCGCTGCGCAAAAAGATTATAGCTTCTGTTATGACCGGCGTCATGGCCGTCGTCGTAGCCGCGCCGTATTCTATGGTTTCGGCTGCCGATATGACTCATGGAAGACTGCCTGTCAAGGCTGTTCAAAAGGACGGGCCTAAGCATGATAACGACGTGCGGAAGCCGGGAGATCGTAAGGACGTGCGTAAGGACGTTCGGAAGGATGTCAAAAAAGACCGCAAGGCCGATAAAAAAGACATAAAGAAAGAATTGAAGAAGGATGCAAAGAAGCCCGGTGTTATGAAGAAGCAGCCGCCTAAGAGGGGCGACGTCAGGAACGGTAAGGATACGGCCAGGCACGACCAGAAAGGCCATGGCGATAAAAAAGATGCGCCGCGCCGCGGACGGGCTTAATGGAAATCAGACGGGCGACGGGAGAAATATACTCCCTGCGCAGCTAAGTATATGAAAACACAGAAAGCGTAAAGGAGCTGAATCATATGAAAACGACAACATGGCGTAAGAAATTGGCATCTTTTGCATTAGTAGGCGCTGCTGCCGCCGTCATGACGGTTATGCCGAACAGCCAGGCTTCGGCTGCCGACATGCGTCCCGGCCCGCCTCCGCCGCCGCACCGCATCGGTATGGCCGGACCGGGGTTCCACAGCACTTTTGATTTTTCGCATCGCGTGCAGGCTATGGTACGGGACGGCAAGATTACGCAGGACCAGGCTTTTAAGCTGTATGACGAAATGAAACGGTTTGAACGGAAAGGGCAGCGGGACCATCGGCGGTTCATGCATAAGCTTCCCGAAAGGACAGGCATTTCTGAAGATACGCTGAAGGAATTGTTTGCGCCGCCCAAGAGAGATAAGACGTTTAAAGACGGCAAAAAGCATCGTCCGGCGCCGCCTCATCGCCGCGGAGACCGCCGGTAGGCTCATGGCATGGCTATGCAGCGTCTGAACGATGGCTCCGGACCATTGGCAATACAGCCGTAATGCTGTATAATACTGCCTATGGAACATAACAATAAGTATTCAGAAAAAAACAAAGAACATAAGGAAACGCAGGAAGTACGCAATACAGCTCCGGGCCGCCGAAAACGGCGCGCCGCAGGGGCTGTTCTTTGCGCGCTTCTTTTGTCTGCGGCCTTCGTGGCGGCGGCTTATGGTGCGCCGAATCTTTTCCTGCCGGAAAAACGAGGCTACGTCCATGTTCGCAGCGACATGACGGCGTCGGAAGTAGCCGATATGCTCTGTGAACAGGGTTATATTGCCAGCCCGCTCCTGTTCCGCACGGCAGCCGTAGCTACGGGTCAGGCCGGCGATATCAAGGAAGGCGAGTACGTTATCGACACGTCTATGAGCGTTCACTCTATTTTGGAAAAGCTGACCAGCGGCAAGTCGGAAGCCCTGCGCCTGGTTATTCCCGAGGGCTACACGGTGTGGCGCATCGCCAAGGAAGTGGCGGCTATGGGAAAAATTTCCGAAAAGGATTTTCTGGCGGCGGCCAAAAAGGAAGAATATCTCTATCCGTATATGAAGAGCCATCGCGAAGTAACCTTTCCGACAGAGGGCTTTCTCTTTCCCGATACGTACTTTATTCCCCTGAACGCGACGGCTGACGACATCGTCAAGATGATGCTGAAAAACTTCGACGACCATCTGACGGAGGAAATGAAGAAGGGCATCGATGAGGAAAATCTGTCTATTTACCAGTTTGTCACCTTGGCATCGCTCATTGAAAAGGAAGCGAAGTACGAAAAGGACCGGCCCCTCATCGCCTCGGTATTCCTCAACCGCCTGGACAAGCACATGAAGCTCCAGTCCGACGCCAGCATTTCCTATGCCATGGGGACCCATAAGGCGGCGTACAGCATCGCCGAGACGCGCTACGATTCGCCTTATAATACGTACATGTACGAAGGCCTGCCGCCGGGACCGATCGGCAATCCCGGCATGGACTGCATGAACGCCGTCCTGAAAGCGCCTCATACGTCGTATTTGTATTTTGTAGCTGATGAGGACGGCCACAATTACTTTGCCGCGACGTACGAAGAGCACATGAAAAACGTAGAGGAGCATATGCCATGACGGAACTGTGGGATGAGATGAAGGCTTACGCTAAAATCCATCAGGTTCCGATCTTGCGAGACGCCGAGCTGCCCTTATTCCGCGGCCTGGTGACGGCGGCGAACCCGTCGTCGGTCTTGGAAATCGGCGCGGCTATCGGTTACTCGACCTTGCAGATAGCCTCGTGCCTGGCAGCGGAAAGCCGCATTACGACGATCGAAATCGACGCAGAACGCATTGCCGCGGCCCGGGATTTTATCGGTCGCTCGCCCTATGGAGCGATGATATGCCTTCTCGAAGGCGACGGCACGGCCCTCCTCGACGAGCTGGACGAGACGTGGGATTTTGTCTTCCTCGACGGCCCGAAGGGCCAGTATTCGCGGCAGCTGGCAAAAATCATGCCCAAGCTGCGGCCCGGCGCCGTCGTCGTAGCCGACAATATAAGCTACCATGATATGTTTTATATCGAAGGGACAGTGCCCCATAAGCACCGCACGGCCGTAGGCCGTCTGCGCGAATTCTTGGACATGATCTATGACGACGACCGGTTTGAATCGGTGTTTTTTGAAAACGGAGACGGTATGACCGTTTCCCGATGGAAAGGATAATACACATGCAGAAGATGGAATTGCTGGCTCCAGCCGGCAATATGGATAAATTGAAAATGGCCCTGCTGTACGGGGCCGACGCCGTGTATTTAGGCGGCAAGTCCTTTGGGCTGCGGGCTTTCAGCGATAATTTTTCCCTGGAAGAAATGGAAGAAGCCGTCTGCTACGCCCATGGGCTGGGGAAGAAGGTTCACGTGACCGTCAATATCTTTCCCCACAACGCCGACTTAAACGGCCTGCCGGAATACTTGACCAGCCTGCGGGATATTCATGTTGACGCCGTGCTCATTGCCGACCCCGGCATTTTCAGCCTGGCCCGGCAAATCGTGCCCGACCTGCCCATTCATATTTCGACACAGGCCAACGTGACCAACTGGGCGTCGGCGAAATTTTGGCATGACGCCGGCGCAAAGCGCGTTGTCATGGCCCGCGAGGTCAGCTTAAAAGACGTAAAGGCCATTCACGACAAGGTGCCCGTTGAGATGGAAGGCTTCGTGCACGGCGCGATGTGCATTTCCTATTCGGGCCGCTGCCTGCTGAGCAATTACTTTACGGAAAACCGTGATTCCAACCGGGGTCAGTGCGTCCAGTGCTGCCGGTTCAAATACAACGTCGTAGAAGAGAAGCGGCCGGGCCAGTATTTTCCGGTCATGGAAGATGAACGGGGCACGTATATCTTCAATTCCAAGGATCTGTGCCTTCTTCCGTATCTGCCCGACTTGTATGACGCCGGCTTGTGCAGCCTGAAAATCGAGGGGCGCATGAAGAGCGTTCACTACGTCGCGACGGTTGTCAAGGTATATCGTCAGGCTCTCGACGCCTATGAACGGGACCCGGAGCATTTCCGCGTCCTGCCTGAATGGGTAGAGGAGTTGGAAAAGATTTCTCACCGTCCCTATACGCGGGGCTTTTCTGTGTCCCGTCCGACGGAAGCCGATCAGGTATACAGCCATTCGAGCAATACGCAGACTCATGAATTCATCGGCCTCGTCCGCTCCTATGACGCGGAACGGAAGCTGGCCTGGATCGAACAGCGCAATCACTTTAAGGTTGGGCAGACCGTCGAATTTCTCCAGCCCAAGGGACGTCTGGTCCGCTGTGCCGTCAGCCGCATTCTCGATGAAGACGGCCAGGACCTTGATGCGGCCCGTCATGCCCAGCAGGTCGTCGCTATTCCCGTAAACGAGCCGTTGGAAGCCTATTCTATGATGCGCCGGGAGATGAAGAGCCATGCTTGAGCCGGAATGGGTGTACTTCCGCATTCCTCCGCAGGAAATGACGTATCTGACGCGGATTCTTGAGGGATGCGAGTACCTGGGCGTCGTCACGGCCATAGACGGGAAAGCCGGCGTCGGCTTTGTCAGGACGACGGCTGATACGGCAGCGGAAACGCGGGACCTTCTGCTGTCTTTGCCCTTTCCTGTCGCTTTGCTTTCGCATGAAGAAGCCCGCCGCTGGCAAATAGGAAAAGAATAAATTATCAACTTATAAATATTTATAATGCGCATAAAAGGTTACGAAGCCGCTTCTGTCTGCCAGAGGCGGTTTTTTGTTGCGAAAGGGTAATCTTTCCGTAAAAAGTCAATAATATCTGTGAAAAAGGCGCAATTTGCAGCGTGATTTGCTCTTAATTTTTTCTCTTGGATGGTGTATAATTAGTGTATATTATTTAAAATATGCATAGCTATTCGCGGAAGTATATTTACAAAAGAAAATCCTATAGCATATAGACATAACGTGTGTATTTGGTTGGAGTATTGCTGGGATTTTCTTGATGTGAGGAGGAATTTTGTATGAGAAAATCCAATTGTCTGGCAATGATTCTGGCTGGCGGGCGAGGGAGCCGTCTGGGCGTCCTGACGAAGGACCAGGCTAAGCCCGGCCTTTTGTTCGGCGGCAAATACCGCATTATCGACTTTCCGCTCAGTAACTGCCGCAATTCCGGCATCAACACCGTCGGCATCCTGACCCAGTACCAGCCGCTGGAACTGAACTGGTACGTCGGCAACGGCAGCTCGTGGGACTTGGATTCCGATCGGGGCGGTGCATATATCCTGCCGCCGTATGAAAGCGACGGCGGTTCCAACTGGTACCGCGGCACGGCCGACGCTATTTATCAGAACTTGAATTTCGTCGAAATGGTCGGAGACGACTACGTCCTCATCTTGTCGGGCGACCATATCTATTCTATGGACTACGCTAAGATGCTGGCCTTCCACAAAAAGCATCAGGCGAAAGTCACCATCGCGACGATCCGCGTTCCCTGGGACGAAGCCAGCCGCTTCGGCATCATGGTCGCCGACGAAACGATGCGCATCAATAAATTCCAGGAAAAACCGGCTAAGCCCGAAAGCAACCTGGCTTCCATGGGCATTTATATCTTCGACCGCGACGTATTGGAAAGCTATTTGAAAGCCGACGCGAAGGATGAAAAATCGGAACACGACTTTGGCAAAAACGTCATTCCCGCTATGCTGAAGGACAAGCTGCCCCTGTACGCCTATCCCTTTGAAGGCTATTGGAAGGACGTCGGAACGATCGACAGCCTGTGGCAGGCCAATATGGACCTCATTGCCGACGAACCGCCCCTCGACCTGAACAATCCGGCATGGCGTATTTATTCTGCCAGCCAGAGCATGCCGCCTCATTTCGTAGGACCCGAAGGCAGCGCCAAGAGCTCTATCGTCGCCGAAGGCTCGGCTATCCTGGGCAACGTCATCAACTCGATCATCTTCTATGACGTGACGATTGAAAAGGGCGCAAAGGTAAGCAATTCCGTCATCCTGCCGGGCACGGTCATCAAGAAGGGCGCCGTCGTCGACAAGGCGATTATCGGCGAACGCTGCGTCATCCATGACGGCGCCGTCGTACAGAACGAAGACGGCTCTATCGCCGTATTGGGCAGAAACGAAGAAAAGCTGGCAGCTAAAAAAGGGGAGGCATAACATATGAACAGCAACATGATTGCAATAATTAACCTTAGAAACGAAAGCCCGCTCCGCGAGCTCAATGAAAAACGGCCCTTGGCGACCATTCCCGTAGGCGGCAAATTCCGCCTCATCGACTTTACGCTGTCCAATCTGGTCAACGCCGGCGTATCGCAGGTCGGACTCTTGTTGTCGGCCCAGTCGCGCTCCGTATTGGACCACATCCGCTCCGGTAAGGAATGGGGCCTGGCACGCAAAGGCGACGGCCTGTTCTATCTGCCGGAAGAAGTAGAAGATGTCGTTCATCCTACAGAAGGCGACGTACCGGCTTACTATAAAAACCTCATGTTCGTCGAACGGGGCAATAAGCCGTACATCTTGCTGACAGGCTGCGACATGGTGCAGAACATCGACTACGACGAAGTGCTCCATTTCCACCGCCGTCACAACGCCGACGTCACCCTCATTTACCAGAAGCAGAAATACGAATTTAACCGCAGCGGCTACGCCCTGAATATCGGCGAAAACGACCGCGTCCTGGACATTGAATCGCGGGAAACGCTGGCAGCCGGCGAAAACCTGTATCAGCGGGGCGTCCTCATCGACAGCAAGGTCTTTGAAAGCTGCATCCGCAAGGCCTATACGCAGGGGTACAACTACCTGATTACGGACGTGCTGAAGCGCAATGTAGACCGCTTGCGCATTTTCGGTTATAATTATCAAGGATATGCGAAGCGGATCGATACCATCGATTCGTACTTCCAGGTCAACATGGATCTGCTCGACGCCAAGACGTGGCACGACTTGTTCCTCAAGGACAAGCAGCACCACATCTACACGAAGATCAAAGACGAAGCGCCGGCTAAGTACATGGAAGAATCGCATGTCAGCAATTCTCTCGTAGCAAACGGCTGCATTATCGAAGGCCGCGTCGAAAATTCCATCTTGTTCCGCAAGGTCAAGGTCGGCAAGAACGCCGTCATCCGCAACAGCATCATCATGCAGCATACGGTCATCGGCGACGATGCCCAGCTCGACTACGTCGTATGCGACAAGAACGCCGTAGTGCAGCCTGAGGCCATTTTGTCCGGCACCAAGGACAAACCGCTGTGCATCGGAAAATGCACTGTAATTTAAGAAGAGGTATAGAAGAACAATGAAAAAATGGCAGGATAAGGAAGAATTCAAGAAGATATTTACTGAAAAGGCGCATGTCTTGTGGGAAAAAGAACTCAGAGATCTGACGCTCAACGAAGTATACCAGACGATTGCCTACATGATACGCGACTTGGTCAGTGAAGATTGGATTCGTACGAACGAAGTGTACGCCGAGCAAAAGGCGAAACAGGTCTATTATTTCTCGATTGAATTTTTGCTGGGACGCTTGCTCCAGTCCAACCTCATCGGCATCGGCTTGGAAGATATTTGCCGGCAGGGCTTGGAAGATCTGGGCTGGAAGCTGGAAGACGTCGTTCCGCAGGAACGGGACCCGGGCTTGGGCAACGGCGGCTTAGGCCGTCTGGCAGCCTGCTTCATCGACTCCCTGGCGGCGCTGCAGCTGCCGGGACACGGATGCAGCATCCGCTACCAGTACGGGCTGTTCAACCAGCGCATCGTCGACGGCCAGCAGGTAGAGCTTCCTGACAACTGGCTGGTCAACGGCTATCCCTGGGAAGTCAAGCGAGTAGATAAGGCCGTAAACGTCCGCTTCGGCGGCAACGCCTACATGCGGCCGACGGAAGACGGAGAGCTCGAATGCGTTCACGAAAATTATTCGTCTGTCCGCGCCGTCCCGTACGACGTTCCTGTCATTGGCTATCATAACGACACCGTCAATACGCTGCGCCTGTGGCGGGCCGAATACTCCCGGGAAGACTTGTACCGCGAGCTGACCCTCGGCGACCGCCACCGGGCGTTCCGCTACAAGAACAACGTACAGCTCATTTCCCGCTTCCTCTATCCGGAAGACAGCACGGAAGATGGCCGCCGCCTGCGCCTGATGCAGGAATACTTCATGGTTTCGGCAGGCCTGCAGAGCATCGTACGTCACTATAAGAGAAAATACAAGGAAAGCATGTACAAGTTCGACCAGTACATCGCCATCCACATCAACGACACCCATCCGGCTCTGGTCGTGCCGGAACTGATGCGCATCCTCCTCGACGAGGAAGGCATGGCCTGGGAAGACGCATGGGATATTACGTGCCGTACCGTGGCCTATACGAACCACACGATTTTGCCGGAAGCCATGGAAAAATGGTCTATCCCCATGTTCCAGTCGCTCCTGCCGCGCATTTATCTCATCGTCGAAGAAATCAACAACCGCTGGCTCAAGGAAGTGCGCCGCCTCTATCCGGGCGACGAAAACAAAGCCCGCAGCGTAGCCATCCTTTGGGACGGTCAGGTTCACATGGCTCATTTGTCCGTACTGGGCAGCCACAGCGTCAACGGCGTTGCGGAAATCCACTCGCAGATCCTGAAGGATTCGACGCTCCATCAGTTCTACACGATTTTCCCGAACCGTTTCTCCAACAAGACCAACGGCGTTACGCACCGCCGCTGGCTTATCGAAGCCAATCCGCAGCTGTCGGACCTCATCGACGAAGCCATCGGCGACGAATGGCGTCTTGAACCGTCCAAGCTCATCCGCTTGAAGACCGTTTCCAGCGACAGCGCCTTCCTGGATAAGCTGGCGAAGGTGAAGAAAGCCCGCAAGGAAATTCTGGCTGACTATATCAAGAAGGAATACGATACGAATATCGCCGTCGATTCGATTTTCGACATTCAGATCAAGCGCATTCATCTATACAAACGGCAGCTGTTGAATATCCTCGGCATCCTTCACCTGTACTATACGCTGAAAGCAAATCCGGACCTGCGCGTCCGCCCGCACACGTTCCTGTTCGGCGGCAAGGCTGCGTCGGGCTACGGCGAAGCTAAGCAGACAATCAAGCTTATCAACGTCGTGGCCAACATGATAAACCGCGACAAGCAGGTGAACAAGCAGCTGAAGGTACTGTTCCTGGAGAACTACAACGTATCCTTGGGACAGCTCCTGTTCCCGGCGGCCGACGTGAGCGAGCAGATCTCCACGGCCGGCAAGGAAGCGTCCGGCACGGGCAATATGAAATTCATGATGAACGGGGCCATTACGCTGGGTACGATGGACGGGGCCAACGTAGAAATCTGCCGCGAAGTCGGCATGGAACACTGCGTCATCTTCGGCCTGCGGGCGGAAGAAGTCATGAATTACTACATGCACGGCGGCTATTCGTCGTGGAACATGTACAGCTCGGACCCGCGTATCCGCCAGCTCATGAACTCGCTTGTAGACGGCTCCATCAACGGCGAACATTTCGGCATGCTGTACGAATCGCTGCTGGACCGCAACGACGAATTCTTTGTCCTCAAGGATTTCGCCGCCTACTGCGAGGCCCATACGGAAATATCCCGCCGCTACGCAAATCAAAAGCAGTGGTTCCATTCCAGCGCCATCAACATCGCCCATTCGGGCTACTTCTCCAGCGACAGGACGATTCAGCAGTATGCATCTGACATTTGGCGTATTAAACCCGTCAAGGTATAATCAGTCAGGGGGAATGCTTACATGAAACTCAGTGCAATTGACGAATACGGTACGTTTCTGTACCATCAGGGAACAAACTACGCCAGCTACCGTTTGTTCGGCGCTCATTTTACCGTTCTCCGCCGCAGATCGTGCGTGCGCTTTTCCGTCTGGGCTCCCCATGCCCAGAAGGTAAGCGTCGTCGGCGATTTCAACCAGTGGGACATTGAAGCCAATCCTATGGAACGGTGCGGCGCCGGCAACGGCATCTGGGTTACGTATATCGAAGGCCTTCAGGAAGGGGACATTTACAAATACGCCGTCACGACGGCGTCGGGCGAAGTGCTCATGAAGAGCGACCCCTATGCCTTCTGGTCGGAAGTGCGCCCCAATACGGCCTCTAAGATCACCAAGCTCCGCTATACGTGGAAGGACAAAAAGTGGCAGAACAGCCGCGAGCAGTACGACTCGTACCGCAAGCCCATGCTGACCTATGAAGTGCATCTCGGCTCGTGGTGCCGCGACGAAGAAGGCAATATGCTGACATACCGCGAAATCGCCGACAAGCTCGTGGAATACGTCACGTCTATGAACTATACGCACATCGAAATCATGCCCCTGTGCGAATATCCCTTCGACGGCTCATGGGGCTATCAGGCGACGGGGTACTTCTCGGCGACGAGCCGCTACGGCGCGCCGGAAGACTTCATGTACCTCGTCGACACATGCCATAAGCACGGCATCGGCGTCATCCTCGACTGGGTGCCGGGCCATTTCTGCCGCGACGCCCACGGCCTGCGCTATTTCGACGGCGAGCCCTGCTATGAATCGGGGAACCCCATGCTGGCAGAAAACAAAGAATGGGATACGATGAATTTCGACTATGGACGGACGGAAGTACAGTCCTTCCTCATTTCCAGCGCCATGTTCTGGCTCAGCCAGTTCCACATCGACGGCCTGCGCATCGACGCCGTGGCCAACATGCTGTATCTCGACTACGGCCATCCCGATGGAAATTGGCAGCCCAATAAGTACGGCGGCCGGGAAAACCTCGAAGCCATCGACTTCCTGCGCAATTTAAATAAAGCTGTGTTCAGCGAATTTCCCCATGCCCTCATGATTGCCGAAGAATCGTCGGCCTGGCCGCTGGTGACCAAGCCTGTCGACGTCGGCGGCCTGGGATTCAACTATAAGTGGAATATGGGCTGGATGAACGACATGCTCCGCTACATGTCCATGGATCCGCTGTTCCGCAAGGATAATCACAATCTCGTTACGTTTTCCCTGTGCTACGCCTTTTCGGAAAACTTCATCCTGCCTTTGTCGCACGACGAAGTCGTCCACGGCAAGCACTCGCTCTTGGACAAGATGCCCGGCGACTACTGGCAGAAATTTGCCGGCCTGCGGGCTTTCTACGGCTACTGGATGTCTCATCCCGGCAAGAAGCTCCTGTTCATGGGCAGCGACTTCGGCCAGTTCATCGAATGGAAATACGACGACAGCCTCGACTGGCATCTGCTCGAATATCCCATGCACAAGGCCATGCACGACTACGTCAAGGAGCTGAATACGTATTATGTAGAGCATCCTGAATTCTGGGAAGAAGACTGCGACTGGTCGGGCTTCTCGTGGATCAGCTGCGACGACCGCGACAACAGCGTCATCGCCTTCTTCCGCAGCGGCCAGGAAACGGATGACATGACCGTCGTCGTATGCAACTTCACGCCTGTCGTCCGCCATTCGTACCGCTTCGGCGTGCCGCGCAAGGGGACGTATGTCGAAGTATTCAACAGCGATTCCGAAGCCTTCGGCGGCTCCAACGTCCTCAACGAAGGCGAATTTGAAGCGCAGGATATTCCCATGCACGGCATGGAACAGTCTCTGGAGCTGACGCTGCCGCCGCTGGCGACTATATATTTACAGCTCAAGACGTCGGCCGATAAAAAAAAATCTCTGAAGGCTGGCAGCAGTACTGCCAAGACGCGGAAGACGACTGGCTCGGCTAAAAAGGCCAAGAGCAGCGAAAAGAAACCGGCTTCCAAGACGACGAGAAAACGCGCCGTTAAAAAGACGACGAAAAGCGACGCGGCGAAATAAATAGTAAACTGCATTCCAAAGGGAAAGTGGGGGAGTTAAGATGGAAAAAATATTATTCGTGGCGTCAGAAGCCGTGCCTTTTATCAAGACGGGCGGCTTAGCCGACGTCATGGGCGCTTTACCGAAGGAATTGGCCGCCAAGGGCATGGACGTCCGCCTGGTCATTCCGAAATACAGCCTGATTAAAGACGAAGCAAAGCAGCAGATGAAGCAGGTGACGACGGGGATCGTCAATCTGGCCTGGCGTCAGCTGTACTACGGCGTCGACGAAATCGATATGGACGGCGTCAAGGTATACTTCATCGACAATGAATGGTACTTCAAGCGCGACCGCCTGTACGGCTATGCCGACGACGACGAACGGTTCGCCTATTTCTGCCGCGCCGTGCTGACGATGCTGCCGCGCATCGGCTTCCAGCCCGACATCATTCACGGCAACGACTGGCATACGGGTATGCTGGGCGTCTTCTTGAAGGAAGATTTCTACCATGACGATTTCTACAAGAATATGAAATTCGTCTATACCATTCATAACCTGAAATATCAGGGGATTTATCCGGCGTCTATCATGCAGGATATCATCGGCCTGCCGCAGTACTTGTTCGACAATGGCAATCTGGAATGCGACGACTGCGTGAACTACATGAAATCGGGCATGGTCTACGCCGACTACATCACGACGGTCAGCCCGACGTACGCTCAGGAAATTACCTATCCGTACTTCGGCGAACGGCTGGACGGCTATATCCGCAGCAATCAGGACAAGGTCGTCGGCATTATCAACGGCCTCGATGAAGATGCCTATAATCCCGAAACGGACCCCTATATTGCCCAAACGTATACGTCGAAGGACGCCCGCGCCGGCAAGCGCGTCAACAAGGACGCCCTGCGCAAGGAATTGGGGCTGCGCATCAAGCGCGGCGTGCCCATGGTCGCCATGGTATCGCGCCTCGTCGAAGACAAGGGCATGGATTTGGTAACGCGCATTATGGACGAGCTCGTCGAAGACGACGTACAGCTGGTTATCGTCGGGACCGGCGACTGGCAGTATGAAGAAGCCTTCCGCGATTTGGCCCGCCGCTATCCGACAAAGGTATCGGCCAACATCATGTTCAACGAAGGCCTGGCGCACCGCGTCTATGCGGCGGCGGATATCTTCCTCATGCCCTCGCGGTATGAACCGTGCGGACTGAGTCAGCTCATCGCCCTGAGATACGGCGCCGTGCCCGTCGTCCGCGAAACGGGCGGCCTGCGAGACACCGTCGTTCCCTTTGATAAATACAAAAATCAGGGCAACGGCCTGACGTTCCCGAACTTCAATGCTCATGAACTGTTGTTTACGGCAAAGACGGCTTTGGGATACTACGAAGATACTGCCTTGTGGGATCACATCGTCAAGAACGCCATGGAAAGCGACTACAGCTGGAAGCGTTCGGCTCAGGCGTATGCAGACTTGTACAAAAAGGTATTGAACCGATAAGAACAATACAGCCAAATCCCCCGCCGTACTTGCTCGGCGGGGGATTTTACAAAAAAGGAGATTTCATGGATTTAGGACTGTATCACAATTCACATGAATTTTATTGCCGCTCTGTTTTCGGCGCCGTTCCCTCGGGCAGCCAGGTCGTCCTGCGCCTGCGGGCCGACAAAAATATAGAAGAAAACTGGCAGGCCAGCGTGCGCCTGTGGCAGAGCAACGCCGGCGAAACGATCGTTCCCATGACCTGGGAAGGCGAGGCCTTCAAGGCGACGCTGACCATGCCGGATAAGGGGTGCCTCCTTTGGTACTATTTCATCGTTTCCTACGACGGCAAGACCGTCTATTACGGCAATAACCACGAGCAGCTCGGCGGCAAGGGCCGCATTACGGCTCAGGAGCCGCCGTCCTATCAGATTACCGTATACGATAAGGACGTCAAGACGCCGGACTGGTTCAAGAATGCCATCGTCTATCAGATTTTTCCCGACCGGTTCCGCCGCGGCAAGGACACGACGGCGGTGCTTACGGGCAAGACGGGCGCCGTCATTCACAGCGACTGGGACGACATACCGGCCTATTGGAAGAACCCCGATACGGGAGAGATTGCCTTTTACGATTTTTACGGCGGCAACCTGGCGGGTATCCGGGAAAAGTTTTCGTATCTGAAAGAATTAGGCGTTACGGCGATTTACCTCAACCCTATTTTTGAAAGCTGCACGAACCATCGCTACAGCACGGCCGATTACCACCGCGTCGATCCCTTTCTGGGGACGAACGAAGAGTTTGCCGCGTTCTGCCGGGCAGCTAAGGACGAGGGCCTGGCCGTCATCCTGGACGGCGTGTTCAGCCATACGGGGGCCGACAGCATTTATTTCAACCGCTTCGGCCATTACGACAGCGTCGGCGCCTACCAGTCCAAGGAATCGCCGTACTATTCGTGGTACCGGTTTAAGGAATACCCGAACGACTACGAGTCGTGGTGGGGCGTCATGGATTTGCCAAACGTAGAGGAAACAGAGCCGTCGTATATGGATTTTGTCATCCATAACGACGACAGCGTGCTGCGCTACTGGATGCGCCAGGGCATCAGCGGCTGGCGTCTCGACGTCGTCGACGAGCTGCCGGCGGCATTTCTCCGCGATTTCTATAAGACGCTGAAGGAAGAAAACCCCGAGGCCGTGCTCATTGGAGAAGTGTGGGAAGACGCGTCGAATAAGATCAGCTACGGCGAACAGCGCGAATACCTGTGCGGCTATGAGCTCGACAGCGCCATGAACTACGCCTTGCGGACGATTGCCGTCGATTTCATCATGGGGCGCAAGGAAGGACGGCGCATGCTGGCTGAAATGACCCACCTCATTGAGAATTATCCGCCTGAGCACTTTTACGCCATGCTCAACCTCATCGGCAGCCACGATATCGAACGCATCCTGACGGTCCTGGCAAAGGACGCCGACACGAATACGCTCTCGGCTGAGGACATCGCCAAGAAGCGCCTGCACCTGCTTCTGGCCTGGCAGATGACAATGCCCGGCGCGCCCTGCATTTATTACGGCGACGAAGCCGGCGTGACCGGCGGAAAGGACCCGGACAACCGCCGCACCTATCCATGGGGGCATGAGGACGAAGAAATCCTGTCGTGGACGAAAGAGCTGACAGGACTGCGCCGCAGCAGCGATGCCCTGCGGACGGGCCGTTTCATCCCGCTGTACGCCGACGGCGACGTCTTTGCCTATGCCCGCAGCATCGAAGGCGGCCGGGATATATTCGGACAGAAAAAAGAAGACGGCTTCTTTATCATCGCTATGAATAAAAACACTACGTCCCTGCGGACGGTCAGCGTGTACACGAACGGATTGGCCTACGGCGAGCTGACCAACGCTTTGTATCCCCGCATGAAGCCTATCCGCACGATCAACAGCCGCTTCACCCTGACCCTGCCGCCTCTGAGCGCCGTCATCCTGAAAGGGCAGGAAGCCCGCAAAAAACGGGCTGGCGTCCTCCTGCATCCGACGTCGCTGCCTTCGGCAGGCGGGAACGGCGACCTGGGACCCAACGCCTATCGGTTTATCGATTTTCTCAAGACGGCCGGCCAGAGCCTATGGCAGATCCTGCCGCTGACGCCGCCGCTCATGGGCGATTCGCCCTATCTGGCCCGATCGGCCTTTGCCGGGAACGAACGGCTCATTTCCCTCGACGTGCTGCACGAATGGGGATGGCTGTCTGCTGAAGAGCTGTGCGAATATAAAGAAGCTGTCGGGAAGACGAAATCCTGGGACGAAGACTGGAAGGTCAAGAAGGACGCGCTCTGGCGCATGTCCCATAAGAAAGACCTGAACGTGCCGTGGTCGCCTTATGCCGATTTCTGCAAGGAAAACGCCTACTGGCTCGACGACTACGCCTTGTTCCGGTCCGTCAGCGATTTCTTCGGCGGCAAGGTCTGGACAGAATGGCCCGACAACATCCGCTGCCACGCTGCCGACGGCGTAGCCTATTATAAAAAAGAATTGTCCGGCGCCATATCCCATTATAAATTCTTGCAGTATATTTTCTACTGCCAGTGGCAGGCTCTTCGGAAATATGCCCATGACAACGGCGTGCAGATCCTCGGTGACATGCCCATGTTTGTCGCCCACAACAGCGCCGACTGCTGGGCTCATCAGGAGCTGTTCCAGCTGGACGAAGGCGGCAATCCCACGGCCGTCGCCGGCGTGCCGCCCGATTATTTCAGCGCCGATGGCCAGCTGTGGGGCAACCCGCTGTACGACTATGAGGCCATGGCTGCCGACGGCTATCGCTGGTGGGTAGAGCGGTTCCGCGCGATATACCAGTTTGTAGACGAAGTGCGCATCGACCATTTCCGCGGCCTCGAATCGTACTGGGCTGTGCCCGCCGAAGCCAAGACGGCCCGCGAAGGCGCCTGGGTCAAAGGGCCGGGCCTCGACCTGTTCCGTGCCGTGTATAAAGAGCTCGGTTTCCTGCCCATGGTGGCGGAGGATCTGGGCATCATTACGGACGACGTATGCGCCCTGAAAGACGCCCTGCGCCTGCCAGGCATGAAGATACTCCATTTCCACATGGCAGAACGGGCCGACGGCCGGTATTCCTTTGATACAGAGCCGAACTGTCTCGTCTACACGGGAACGCACGACAACAACACGACGCTGGGCTGGTATGAAGAAGACCTGGACGAATCGGAACGGCTACAGCTGCGCCAGGCCTTGGGCCTGCCGGACGACGCCGCGCCGGAAGCTGTCGTCCGCGCCGTCATCGCCTACGTCTACAGCCGCCGCGCCGAAACGGCCGTCGTACCCCTGCAGGACATACTGGCCCTGCCGGGAAACTGCCGCATGAACGTACCCGGCGTTGCCGAAGGAAACTGGCAGTGGCAGATGGACGGCGGCATGCTCAAGCTGGACATCGCCAAATGGCTGTCTGAATTATGCAAAGAATACGGACGGTAACTGCGCCCGTTTCAGAGGGGGAAGAGACGCATGTCTGATATGACAGATAAAAATGAAAAATTTAAACGGGCCTTGGAAGTCCACGCCCAGCTGCACGGCAAACTAGCCATTCACAGCAAATTGCGGGCCGATTCCAAGGAAGCCCTGTCCATCTTATATACGCCCGGCGTCGCCGCGCCGTGCCTGGAAATCGCCCAGGATAAAGAGCTGGCCTATACGTATACCGGCAAGGGCAACGACGTGGCCGTCATTACCGACGGCAGCGCCGTCCTGGGGTTGGGGAATATCGGCCCTGATGCGGCCATGCCGGTCATGGAAGGGAAGTGCCTGCTGTTCAGCGAGTTTGCCGGCATCAACGCCGTGCCCCTGTGCGTAGGCACGCAGGACGTAGACGAATTTGTCCGCTTCGTCCAGCTGGCCAGCCCGTCCTTTGGCGGGATCAACCTGGAAGATATCAGCAGCCCGCGCTGCTTTGAAATCGAAAAGCGGCTTCGCGAAACGCTGAATATCCCCGTGTTCCACGACGATCAGCACGGCACGGCCATCATCGTCCTGGCCGGCGTCATCAACGCGCTGGAGTATTTAGGAAAGTCTGCCGAAACGGCGTCGGTCGTCATCAACGGCGCCGGCGCAGCCGGCATCAGCATCGCCAATCTGCTGCTGGAATATGGTTTTACAGACGTGACGCTCTGCGACATCAACGGCGCCGTCTGTGAAGGCGACGATACGCTCAATCCGGCTCAGGCCGCCATGGCGAAGCGGACGAACCGCCGTCACGCCAAGGGCAGCCTGAAGGATGTACTGGCAGGCAAAGACGTGTTTATCGGCGTGTCCCGCGGCGGCCTCGTGTCCCAGGAAATGATCGCTTCGATGGCCGAGAAAAACGTCGTTTTCGCCATGGCAAATCCCATCCCGGAAATCTATCCCGACGAAGCGAAGGCTGCCGGCGCGTCCGTCGTCGGCTCGGGCCGGTCCGATTTCCCCAATCAGGTCAACAACGTCCTCGTATTTCCGGGGATTTTCCGCGGGGCTATCGACTGCCATGCGTCGGATATCAGTGAAGGCATGAAGCTGGCGGCGGCGAGAGCCATTGCCGACGTGGCGAAGCAGGACGGTCTGCGGGAAGACTACATCCTGCCCGACGCCTTCGACCATCGCGTCACCATCGCCGTGGCGGCTGCCGTTGCCGAGGCGGCGGCGAAAGAAGGCATTGCCGGCAATCCCTTGACCTATGAAGAGGAAGCGGCAAAGGCCGAAGCCTTTTTGAAGGAAGTATAGCAGATATGAAAGCACCGGCGTCATCTGGCAGTGACGCCGGTGTTTTTCGTTTCTGCTCGGAAAAAAGCAGGGACACAAGACGCCTGCGTCGAATATTATACTATTACGGTATGTTGCGAACGGATTCTATACAGGCGGTGATATTGTGCATATCCATTACATGCATATTGAAAATTATCGAAACTTGACAGACGTGGAAATGACCTTTCATGAAAAGGCCAACTATCTCGTCGGTGAAAACGCTATCGGCAAAAGCGGGTTTCTGCGCCTGCTGTCGGTTATGAGCGAAGGCTTCGGCATCAGGGAAGACGATTACGCCGACCCGGAAAAGCCGATTATTGTCACGCTGGAAATGCATTTGCTGCGAAATCAGAACGAATACTTTGCCGCCTTTCCCGACGAGCGGCGGGAGACGATGACGGTGCGCCTGGAAAAGCGGGTGGAAGAAATCTACCCGCGGCTGTACGATGCAGAGAGAAACGAAGAACTGCCTCTCGACCTGATACGCTGCATCCATTATCTGCCCAATTCCGTCGTCGACCCGGAAGAACTCAAAGTGCCGGCAACGGTATACCGCGCGTTGGAACGGCGGCTGTATCAGTGGGAGCATTCCCATGACGACGGGCTGGACGAAGATACGCAGGCCTTTATCCATCATGAAGTGCAGGTAGGCAGCCTCGACTCGTCGTATTTTGTCAATATCTTCCTCTTGTCCCGCATCCTGAGCCGCCAGGATCGCTCGACAGCCGACAACATGAAGTTTATTTCCCTCGTCGCCCTGCGTATCCTCACGCAGATTTTCATCATGTCCCGAAGCAAGGCCATGCCCCTGGAGCAGAGCCTGATTATCGACGGCAAGGGGCGGCGCTATTTGCCTCTCGTCGTATCTATCGACGAGCCGGAGGTGCACCTCCATCCATACATGCAGCGGTCTATTTTAAATTATTACAAGCAGCTCCTGAGCAACGGTGATTCCCGCTTCTGCGAGCTCCTGAAGGATTTGTTCGGCATCGACGGCCTGCGGGGGCAGCTGTTCATCGTCACGCACTCGACAGACGCCCTCGTCGACGATTACCGCAATATCGTCCGCCTGTACCGCGGCGACGCCGGTCAGGTCTGCGCGGCCTGCGGAGCGACCTTTCATTTCAGCGAGGAAATCGAGAAGCACCTGATCATGCATTTCCCCGAAGTGAAGGAGGCCTTGTATTCGCGGAGCGTCCTCGTCGTCGAAGGGGAAACGGAGTTCGGCTGCTTCCAGCTGTTCGGCACGACGCTGGGGCTGCCCTTTGACTACTACGGCATCTGCCTCATCAACGCCCGCGGCGAAAGCTCGATTTCAAAGATAAAGAAGCTTCTGGAATACTTCAAGATTCCCACCGTCGCCTTATACGACGCCGACGTAAAGGGCGGCCATAAGGGCGAGACGGGCGTGTTCTTTACCGACGAAATTTGCTTTGAAATGGATTTGGCCAAGACGATGATCGACATGGGCCGCCGCCGCGAGCTGGACCGCATCATCAATACCGTAGCCGGCGAGCACGGCCGGGCCACGTCGGACATGATTAAAAAGGCCTGCCGCAAGCTGGACGTCAATTTCCACGACTATCCGCCGCGCATGCTGGGCAACGTCAACGCCCGCAATATCAAGGCCCTGTACATCTATTATTTTGCCTGGCTGTACAGCAACAAGGGCGTCATCCTAGGCCGGCTCCTGGGGCAGTCCCTGCGCAGCCAGGAAATCCCCAGGGCCTTTGTCAAGGTCATCGAAGAGGCCGGCAAACTGGCAAAAGTATAAGCTGCCTTGCAGCAGACATTAGAGCAGGAGTTATCGTATAGTATGAAATTGTTTATCGCAGAGAAGCCCAGCATGGCCAGGGAACTGGCAAAATGCCTCCCGCAGCCGCAGCGGCAGGAAAAGGGCTTTATCCGTACGGGCGGCGGCATCGTCACCTGGGCCTACGGCCACATGCTGCAGCAGGCGGAGCCGCAGGATTATAATCGGCAATACAAGCAGTGGAAGGACGCCGATTTGCCCATTATTCCAGAGCATTGGAAGCTGCTCGTCAGCCCGAACAGCAGGGAGCAGTTCGACGTCATCTGCCGCCTCATCGGCGACGCCGACTCCATCGTCCATGCCGGCGACCCTGACAGGGAAGGGCAGCTTCTGATTGACGAAATACTCGATTATGTAGGCAATACGAAGCGCGTCGAGCGCATCCTTTTAAATGCCCTCGACGAAAAGAGCATCGGTGAAGCCCTTCATGATTTGCGGGATAACGGCGATTTTTCTCATCTCAAGGAATCAGCTTTGGCCCGCAGCCGCGCCGACTGGCTCATCGGCATGAACCTGTCGCGGGCCTATACGCTGGCCGCCCGCCGGCAGGGGCACCGCGTCGTATTTCCCATCGGCCGGGTCAAGACGCCGACGCTGGCCTTAGTCGTCCGCCGCCAGCGGGAAATCGACAATTTCAAGCCCGTGACCTATTACGTCGTCAAGGCGCAGTTCGATCATGCCAAGGGCGTTATCACGGCTCAGTGGCAGCCTGGCGATACGCAGGCCGGCCTCGATTCGGAAGGGCGCTGCGTCGACTGTAAGACAGCCGAAGCGATCTTGGACAGGCTGCGGGCTCAGCCTGACGGAACGATTGCCGAAGGGAAGAAGACGAAAAAGAAGGAAGCCCAGCGGCTCCCCTTGTCCTTGTCGTCCTTACAGGTGCTGGCAGGAAAACGCTACGGCTACAGCCCCCAGCAGGTATTAGACGCGGCCCAGCAGCTGTACGAGCGCAAGCTGACGACCTATCCCCGTTCGGACTGCGAGTACCTGCCTCTGAATCAGCGCAAGGACGTGCCGGCTATTTTAGCTAATTTAGGCCGAATTTCAGATAAAACCTTGTCCCAATGGGCCGGGCAGGCCGACGGCAGCATCAAGAGTCGGGCTTGGAATGACGGCAAGATTACGGCGCACCATGCGATTATCCCGACGACGGTGCCCTGTCCGTACGATAAGCTGACGGCAGTTCAGCGAAATATCTATTTCCTCATTGCCCAGGCCTATATGGCACAGTTTTATCCTGTCCACGAATATATACAGAACCGCGTCGTCGTCGAAGCCGCCGGCGAGCAGTTCGTCGCTCACGGCAAGACCGTCGTCGTATTGGGCTGGAAAGAGCTGTATCAGTCCGATACGGACGACGAAGACGAAAAAGGAGAGCTGCCGCCGGTCCGCAAGGGAGACGGCGTCCAGTTCCGCCGCGGCAAGGTCGAAGAGAAAGCTACGAAGGCGCCGCCGCGGTTTACTTCGTCGACGCTCCTTCAGGCTATGAAGGAAATTTATAAATACGTCAAGGACGATTCGCTGAAGAAAAAGCTTAAAGAAGTGCAGGGCATCGGTACGGAAGCGACGCGGGCCACGATTATCGGCGAGCTCATCGAGCGGAAATTTTTAGTCGAAGAAGGGAAAAAGAAGTACCTGAAACCGACGGATATGGCCTATCTTCTCGTCGATTCCCTGCCGGACGAGCTGCTGTATCCCGATGAAACGGCTGTTTGGGAAGAACGGCTGTACCAGATGAGCCTGGGAAAGGACAGCCTAGCCGACTTTCTCAGCGCCCAGGAATTATTTTTGCGCAAGCTCATTGCGGCAGCCCAGAACAATGACGGAACGCCGCAGCCAAAGGAAGGGCGCGTGTGTCCTCAATGCGGCGGCGCTATGGTACGCCGCCATGGAAAGTACGGCGATTTCTGGGGCTGTACCAACTATCCCAAATGCCGCCATACGGAGCGCATCGACGTGCCGCCTGCGTCGGCGGCAGGCGACGGGGAATCTTATGTTTGTCCGCGCTGCAAGGAAGGAATCTTTGTCCGCCGCAGCGGCCCATACGGGCCGTTTTGGGCCTGCAGTAAGGAAGGCTGCCGTACGACCTGTGCCGACGTAGACGGCGTTCCCAGCATTTATGCTGCCTCGTCCGAAAAATAAACCTGTCGGGGACGGCGTACGGTGTAAGCGTCTGTGCCGTATAGTACAGCAGAGGAGAGGAGGGGTGAAGGATGGATACAGCGCAGGCCCGGCGTTGGTGCCGCCAGCAGAAATACGACCAGGCAGCGGCTATGTATGCCCGGCAAATTGCCGCAATGGATGCATGGGGGCCGTGGGACTATTACTACTACGCCTACAGCCTGAGCAAACTGAGAGAGTATGCCGAAGGACGGGAGATTTCCCGCCGGTGCATCATAGCCTTTCCCGGCTTCACACAAATCCGGGATGTATACGGCTGGTGCCTGTATCATCTGTACGTGCGTCCTTTTATACCCGGACAGTCTGACGAAGACGATTTCCGACGGGCCGTTGAGGCCATCGTCAAGTATACCGAGCAAACGGCTCAATCCCCTTATGAACGGGCCGTCTGGAAGATGATCGACGTGCTGCGCCGGCAGAAAAAAGCTACCGCTGAAGAGATAGACTCCTGGCTGACTCTCCTTAATCCTAACAGGTTGTCTTTGCAGCCGCAGGAGTACGTCAAAGACGGCGAATGGCTGAGCGGCGCGTCGTACCGCGAGCGGTGGTATGCTCTGAAGAGCGGCGTATTGGTCAAGAAGGGGGAATATGACGCCTGCATTGCTGTCTGTGAAGAGGGGCTGCGTATTTTTACGGACTTTCACTATGACAATGATATCTGGTTCAAATATCGCATCGCCCTATGCCGCCTTCGCCTCGGCGACATAGGCGGTGCGGAAAGAGAGTTTTCCGCCCTTTTGCAGTATAAGCAGCATTGGATTATATACCGCGGGCTGTTTTACGCAGGGCAGGCGCAGAAAAGCCTGCGGAAGATGAAAACATACGGCGCAGCAGCCCTGCTCCTGCCGGGAGATATGGCCGATAAAGTTCAGTTCCTCGCTGAATTTGCCGATTCCCTGGCGGGGCAGGAGGACTTGCGGACGGAGCGGGCACGGCACTATGCCTTGGCTCTGCGCATCCGGCTGGAAAAAGGCTGGTTCGTTCCGGAGGCTCTGCGCAGGCAGGCCGCGACGTATGAAGGGCAGGTTCCCCGTAAGGCGGAGTTGCTTCGTTCGCTGCAGGCATTCTGGATACGGTGCCGGCACGACGGGGAAGAAGAAAAGCAGGGCTTTATCTCGGCCGTTTTGCCGGGGGGACGGGCCGGGTTTATCAAGGAATACGGCGGGCCGTCCTATTATTTTAAACGTGACGCCCTCCTGGGGCTGGACGCCGAGGCGGGGACGTACGTCACCTTTTTCGTCGAAGTCGGCCGGGACCGCTTCGGCGGCAGGGCATCGCGGCGGGCCGTCGACATCCGGAAAAAAGAAAGCCTGTTCTGACGATGAATTTTTCGCATATACTTTCTCGTTTTGTATGGCGACGCAGCCTGTTTTGGTATATAATTTTGGTATACCATATGGAAAGGTGAAAGCACAACATGATTTTATCAGGCAAGGAAATCGTAAAGCATTTGGGTAAGGAAATTATCATTACGCCCTTTCATCCCAAACGGGTTAATCCGAACAGCTATAATTTATCGTTATATAATCAGCTGATGGTATATGATGACTACGAACTGGACATGGCCAAGCCCAATCCAGCCTCGATTATCGACATTCCCGAAGACGGCTACGTCTTGCAGCCGAATAAGCTGTATCTGGGACGGACGAACGAGTATACGAAGACCGACGGCTATATTCCCATGCTGGAAGGCCGCTCGTCTGTCGGCCGTCTGGGCGTGTTCATCCACGTGACGGCAGGCTTCGGCGACGTCGGCTTTGCCGGCTACTGGACGCTGGAAATCTTCTGCGTCCAGCCGATCCGAATTTATCCCAACGTGGAAATCTGCCAGATTTACTACCACGACATCGACGGCGAGTACGATACATATCAGCACGGCAAATACCAGAACAATTCAGGCATTCAGCCGAGCATGCTGTGGAAGGATTTCCAGAAGAAATAATATAAGCAAAGGATATAAAGCATGTCTGCGCGCAGATATGCTTTTTTGCGAAAGGAGAAAGGCTATGAAAGAAATTGCATTGCAGGATATTCAGGGATTTCGCATCGGCAGCGCCCAGGATGAGCAGGGCGGCACGGGCTGTACTGTCCTCATATTTCCTGACGGCGCGCCCTGCGGCGTCGATATTCGCGGCGGCGGGCCGGCCAGCCGGGAGTCGGAGCTCCTCAATCCGACGGCGGCAGCGGAGAGAATTCATGCCGTACTGTTAAGCGGCGGCAGCGCCTTCGGTTTGAACGCCGCCGGCGGGGTCATGCAGTATTTGGAAGAAAAGGGCATCGGCTTTCCGACGGGCATCTGCAATGTGCCTCTCGTCGTAGCGTCGTGCATTTTTGACCTGGGATGCGGAGACAACGTCCGTCCCGATGCGGCTATGGGCTATGCGGCCTGCGTCGCATCGGAAAAACATGTGATTCAGGAAGGCAATTACGGCGCAGGAACCGGCGCGACAGTGGGCAAGCTCTGCGGCCCTAAAGGCATGATGAAGTCTGGCCTCGGCGTATACGCCGTCCAGGTCGGCGAGCTGAAGGTCGGCGCTGTCGTCGTCGTCAACGCCGTCGGCGACGTATTGGATGAACATAATAAAATCATCGCCGGCATGCTGAACGACGACGGCACGGGATTTGCCGATACGCGCCGCGTCATGCTGGAAGAATACGGCATGCACGATACGCTCTTTTCCCTGCGGGCGGCGGCCGGTACGACCAATACGACGATCGGCGCCGTCGTTACGAACGGCAAGTTCGATAAAAGTCACATGAAAAAAATCGCCGCTTTGGCCAGTAACGGCTTTGTGCGGACGATCCGGCCGGTCAACACGACAGCTGACGGCGATTCCTTGTACGCCCTGAGCGTCGGCGACGTAGAAGCCGATGTCAGCACGACGGGGACGATTGCCGCTTACGTCGTAGAACAAGCCGTACGCCGCGCCGTATTGACGGCGGAACAGGCATACGGCGTTCCGGCGGCTAAAAGCTTAACTACCTATTAATAAAAAACGGATTTACCATGCAGGCGTCTGATTCGCCAGGCTGCAGGTAAATCCGTTTTTGCGTTTTATATGAGTTTGATTAATACGACGCCGGCAATCATCGTCGCTACGCCGCATATGCCCAGAGGACGTATGCGCAGGCCGAAGAAGCGGGCGTCTACAGTCGTCGTCAGAATCAGGCCCAGGGCGCCGAACATGGCGTAGGCGATGCTCAAATCCATGATGCGGATGAGATGAGCCAGGCAGAAGAATGACAAGACGACGAAGGAGAGAGCGGCTATGCCGTACCGCTTTTGCGTAAATCCATTCGACTTTTTCAGACAAATATTGGCGCACAGGTCTAACCCGACGGCGCCGACGAGGAGCAGTATGCCCAAAAGATTAACTGTCATGAGAAGCAGCCTCCTTTTCCGGCAGGGACGTGCCCAGTTTAATCATGGCGAGTCCTGATAAAATGACAAAAAATCCTAATAGTTTCAGCGGCGGCATGGGTTCGTGAAATACGGACCAGGCAATGCATACTGTGCCGACGAGGCCGACGCCTTCCCATACGGCATAAGCCAGGCTGATGGGGATGCGGACGACGGCTTTACTGAGGACGAAATAAGACAATAACATACAAGAAATCATCGTAATATAGCCTTCGGAACCGCCCTGCATGGTAAAGTATTTCATCGACGACGTGCCCGTCAGCTCCAGCATAATCGCTAAAAACAACATAAACCAACAATATGCTGCAGTGTGCTTCATAGATAAAACATCCTTTCTGTTATCCTGTTGCCTTTTCTAGTTCCATTGGCTATACTAAGTATAAAGTATGGTGCAGCACCATAGTCAAGAGGTGAGTTTTATGTCAAAAAAATACCTGAAAACAGGAGAATTTGCCAGCTTGTGCGGCGTGACAAAGGATACGCTGTTTCACTATGACGACATCGGCCTGCTCAAACCGGCCCGGGTCGGCGAGAACGGCTATCGTCTCTACGGCCTGTATCAGCTGGATACGTTCGATTTAATCAGCGTGCTCAAAGAAGTAGGGCTGACCTTACATGAAATCAAAGCGTATATTGAACGGCGGAATACGACGGAGTTTTTGCAGATGCTCAAAGAGCAGGACAAAGCCCTTGCGGCGGAAATTGAACGATTGAAACGCTTGCGGCGTATTTTAAAAAATACCATAGAGACTACGAAACAGTCCCTGCATGTTCCTATCGACACTATTCAGTTTGTAGAAAAAGAGGAAGAATACTTTATCATTACGGACGGCCAGCGGAAGCAGGATGAAAAGTCCGTCGTAGAGGCAATCAGCGAACACTTCAAATACTGCAACGCCCACCGTACGTACAACACCTTTACAATCGGCGAAATCATCGGGGAACAAGCGATTGCAGATCAGACCTATTACACGCAGTATTATTGCTCTAAAATCGACAAGCCCGTCCGAAGCAGGCACTGCCACGTCAAGCCGGCCGGCTTGTACGCCGTCAAATACATACAGGACTCGTATGACATGCTGCCCGAAGCGTATCGGCAGTTTGTCAACGAGGTGCAAGCCCTGGGATACAGGCTGTGCGGCAAGATATATGAAGAGGATATGCTCAATTATTTGACGGAAAAAGACGACGAAAACTATTTGCTGCGAATTGAAGGGCAGGTAGAGCCTGTGACCTGAGCGATGTATACGAAGAAAGCTATTGACTTTTGCAGACAAAAAAAAGAAAGCATGAGGACGACGATGCGTATCTCATGCTTTCTTATATTGGTGACCCAGTAGAGATTCGAACTCTAGACCCACAGCTTAGAAGGCTGTTGCTCTATCCAGCTGAGCTACTGAGTCATAACGAAAATGGAGCGGGTGATGGGAATCGAACCCACGTAACCAGCTTGGAAGGCTGGCGCTCTACCATTGAGCTACACCCGCATGCTGCGATATGGTCGGAGCAGCAGGATTTGAACCTGCGACCCCCTGGTCCCAAGCCAGGTGCGCTACCAAACTGCGCTATGCCCCGCCAACGAAAAATATTATATCGTGAATGAGTAGATTTGTCAAATTATTTTTTCACAAAGACGAGAACTATCATGTCAGGTACTAGCTGTTATAAAATCATAGCCCGGCGAGGTTGAGCTCGTCGGGCTGTATATTACGTGATGAACGAGACGGTATGACGCAGCGCTCGGCAGTACTGCGGCGGGCGTTTCTTGTACTGTTTATAAAATGCGTTCCGGCGCGCGACTGGAGAGAATCTTAAATGCCAGCGGAGAAATTTTCAGGATCTCCCTGTCTTCCGGCGCTAGCTTGGTACGGATTGCTTCGTCGTGCCCGTTTAAAAGCTTCGCAGCCCAGTTCGGGTCGATTAGGGCGGAACCGCCGACGGCGGCGATGTCCGAGTGTTCGAGGGCCTGCTGTACGTCGCTGCGGGTCTGGATGTTGCCGACGGAAATGATGGGCAGCCGGCCGCGGACGGTTTCGTCAATATGCGCGAGAATCGGCTTGCCGCAGTATTCCGGCTCGGCGGCCGTGCTGGTAATATGGCTTTGGGAAATATGCAGGTAATCCAGCTTCAAAGAGGCGAGCTTGTCTACGAGGTACAGCGTATCGCCGAGGGCAATGCCCGGCGTCCATTGCTCGCGCGGAGACAGGCGATAGCCAACGATAAAATCTTTGGCTCCCATTTCTCGGACTGCGTCTAAGACGGCGTCGGCGACGGCCAGGGGAAAGGCGGCGCGGTTTTCCAGCGAGCCGCCCCAGCAGTCGGTCCGATTGTTGGAATGGGGAGAGAAAAACTGATGGATGAGATAGTTATTGGCCCCGTGGATTTCTACGCCGTCAAAGCCGGCTTTCATCGCGCGGACGGCGGCGCCTTTGAAATTTGCAATGACTTCGGCGATTTCTGCATCAGTCAAGGGACGGGGCGTACGGTATCCTTTCAAGGGCGCGGCGACGTCGCCGGCCGATACTAAATCATAGCCGAAAATAGCGTCTTCTTCAGCCATGCGGCCGGCGTGGAAGATCTGCATGATCGCCTTAGTGCCGTTTCGTTTGATTGCAGAAGCCATCTTGGACAGGCCGGGAATAAACGAATCGTCGTAAATGGCTTCTTCGCCGAGCCAGCCGCGGCCGTTCGGCTGGATGTAGGAGCAGCCTGTAATGTACATCCCCACCTCGCCTGTACGGGAGGCGTAATAGTCGACTTCCTGCGGCGTGACATAGCCGTGGGGGTCGCTGAGGCAGACTGTAAGCGGAGCAATGGCCAAACGGTTTTTCAGCACAACGCCGTTGGGCAGCGTCAGTGTATCGTGGAATGAACGCATCGTATCACCTCTCTATACCATATAAGTTGATTAAAAAAGTATAAATTTATAGGGCCATTATATCATGAAACGGAGACGATGCAAATAGTATCGATACAGTTCGTCATAAAAGGCACCGTCATTGTCATAGTGAAATCAGAAGCAATCAATGATACAATAAGAAGAACACCGAATCTTGTTGTCGTCGGCGAAGGAGGCATAGCTGTACGGTATGGAACAGAATAAACGCAGGGGAGCGGCGCCCGACTGCATTCAGATACGGGGCGCGCGAGTCCATAATTTAAAAAATCTCGATATAGACATCCCTTTGGGGAAGTTGGTAGCCATAGCCGGCGTATCCGGCTCAGGGAAATCGTCGTTGGCCTTGGGCGTATTGTATGCCGAAGGGTCGCGGCGGTATTTGGAAGCCTTGTCAGCCTATACGAGGCGGCGCATGACCCAGGCGGCGGAAGCGAAGATCGACAGCATTGAAAACGTGCCGGCGGCCTTAGCACTTCATCAGCGGCCGGCCGTGCCGGGTATCCGCAGTACCTTCGGCACGGCGACGGAACTGCTGAACAGCCTGCGGCTGTTGTTTTCCCGTCTCGGCAGTCATCGTTGTCCCAACGGCCACTATTTAGAGCCGTCGGCTGCCGTGGCTATGGGGAAAAGGCTCGTTTGTCCTGTATGCGGCGTTGCATTTGACGGTCCAGCGGCGGAGGATTTTTCTTTCAACAGCGGCGGAGCCTGCAGGACCTGCGGTGGCACGGGTATCGTGCGGACTGTCGACGAGGCGTCGCTGGTTCCCGACGAATCCTTGTCCATCGACGAGGGAGCTGTCGCGCCGTGGAATTCTCTCATGTGGTCCCTTATGACCGACGTATGCCGGGCTATGGGCGTCCGTACAGACGTGCCCTTTTCGGAACTGACCGATAGGGAACGGGACATCGTCTTTCACGGCCCGGCAGTTAAAAAGCACATCTTTTATAAGGCGAAGAGCAGCAACCAGGCCGGCGAACTGGACTTTACCTATTACAATGCCGTGTATACCGTAGAAAATGCATTGGCGAAGGTCAAGGACGACAAGGGTATGAAGCGCGTAGAAAAATTTTTAAAGCAGGACGTCTGCCCCGACTGCGGCGGCACCCGCCTTAGCGAGCGGGCCCGGTCGACGCGCCTCTGCGGATTGGATTTGGGTGAGGCCTCGGCGATGACGCTGGATGTCCTTATCCCGTGGGTCCAGGCCGTACCGGCGGCTATGCCCGAATCGCTGCGAGACATGGCTGACAGTATAGCGGCTCAATTTCTCCATACGGCGAAGCGCCTTGTGGAATTAGGTCTGGGATACTTGTCTATCGACCGGGCCGGCGCGACGTTGTCTACCGGCGAGCGTCAGCGCGTCCAGCTGGCCCGGGCTGTTCGGAACCGTACGACAGGCGTGCTGTACGTGCTGGACGAGCCGTCTATCGGTCTTCATCCGGCTAACGTCGACGGCCTTCTGGGGATGCTGGGCGATCTGACTGCACATGGAAACTCCGTCGTCCTCGTAGACCACGACCTGCAGGTCCTGAAAGCGGCGGACTGGCTCATAGAAATGGGCCCTGGAGCCGGAGCGCACGGCGGCCGCCTCGTCTGCGCCGGTACGGTGCAGGACGTAGCTCTGAATCCGTCGTCGCGCATCGGGCCCTTTCTTGCAGGGAGCGGCTCGCCAGTTGTGCGCCGGCGGGCTGATAAAGAAACGATGTTTGATCATGGAACGATACGCATGGTTTCCGGGCCGATTCACACGGTTCAGCCGTTAGACGTCGCGCTGCCCAAAGGAAGGCTAGTCGCTGTGACCGGCGTGTCCGGATCGGGCAAGACGACGCTGATTTTGGAAAGCCTGATACCGGCGCTACAGCGTCAGGCCGACGGGCAGCCTCTGCCAGGACATGTCCTGGCCATAGAAGGCGGCGGCATACGAAGGGTCCACCTGATCGATGCCGCGCCGATCGGCGCAAATGTCCGCTCGACAGTAGCGACGTACAGCAACGTCCTGGACGACCTGCGCCGGGTCTATGCGGCCCTGCCGGCAGCGAAGGAAAAGGGCTATGGCATGAAGGACTTTTCTTACAATACGGGCTCGCTGCGCTGCCCGGCCTGCGACGGCACGGGACAGATTACGATGGACGTGCAGTTTTTGCCCGACGTGGCTGTGACTTGCCCGGCCTGCGGCGGCTCGCGTTACGGCAAAGAAGCCGCAGCCATTAGACGTCCGGCAAAGGACGGCGGCCAAGGGCTGTCTCTGCCGGAATTGATTGCACTGACAGTGGAACAGGCTTTGGAAGCCGTAAAGAACGTGAAAAAAGTCCGCGACCGCTTGCAGACATTAGTGGATTTAGGACTAGGGTACTTGACCCTCGGCGAAGCGACGCCGGCCTTATCGGGCGGTGAAGCCCAGCGGCTGAAGCTGGCCGCCGAAATCGGCAGGGGACAGGACGAGGCGCTCTTTGTCTTTGACGAGCCGACGATTGGCTTGCATCCCTTGGACGTGCGCAGCCTCATTGCGATTTTTCAGCGCCTCATCGACCAGGGAGCGACAGTAATCGTCATCGAACACGACCTGGACATGATTGCCAACGCCGACTATATCATCGACATGGGTCCCGGCGGCGGTGCGCAGGGCGGCCGCATTGTAGCGGCAGGGACGCCAGGAGACATCGCGGCGGCTCCGCAGAGCGCGACTGGACGATATCTTCGCCCTTTGCTATAATCAGAGCGGCGAATGGTAAGCCGATGAAGTTATAGATATGAAATTGGAAAGGAGCATGACGGCATGGCCGAATATATTATGCTGCAGGGGACGAGTTCCCATGTCGGCAAGAGCGTATTAGCCGCGGCACTATGCCGCATTTTTCTGCAGGAAGGAAAGAGCGTCGTCCCTTTTAAGGCGCAAAACATGGCGCTGAACTCCTATGTGACGGCTGACGGCCGGGAAATGGGCCGGGCCCAGGTGGCGCAGGCCGAAGCGGCAGGATTGGAGCCGGCTGTCGATATGAATCCTGTCCTGCTCAAGCCTACGGGAAACTCCTGCTCCCAGGTTATCATCGACGGCCTGTCCGTAGGCAATATGTCCGCTAAGGAATACCATAATGGATATGCCTTGGAGGCCTTTTCGGCAGTACAGAACGCCTTGTCGCGCCTGACAAAGGCCTATGACACTCTGGTCATCGAAGGGGCCGGCAGTCCGGCGGAAGTAAATTTGAAACCATACGATATCGTAAATATGCGCGTAGCTAAATATCTGCATGCGCCGGTCCTTCTCGTAGCCGACGTCGACCGGGGCGGTTCGCTGGCAGCCTTGGTAGGTACGCTCGCATTATTGGAGGAAGACGAACGGGATTTGGTCAAGGGGCTCATCGTCAATAAATTCCGCGGCGACGTATCCTTATTTGCCCCGGCCGTAGACTTTTTGGAGAAGAAGACCGGCAAACCCGTCTTAGGCGTCATTCCCTATATAGAAAATTTAAACATTGACGACGAAGACTCGGTGTCATTGGAGGATAAGCCAGCAGATAGACAGGAAGGCGATCTGGATATTGCCGTAATCCGCCTGCCGAAGATTTCCAACTTTACCGATTTTGACAGTCTTCAAGGCGAAGGGGACGTATCTCTGCGCTATGTCCGCGAGGCGGCCGATCTGGGCCGTCCCGACGTCGTCATCCTCCCGGGAAGCAAGAATACCATTGAGGATATGGCCTGGCTGCAAGACAGCGGCATGGCGTCATCCCTTTACCAGGTGCTGTCAGCAGGCGCGCCCGTCGTCGGCATCTGCGGCGGATATCAGATGCTGGGTCGGTATATTTATGACCCGGAGCATACGGAGTCGTCGACGGAAGGCATAGGAGGATTGGATTTGCTACCCATAGAAACGACCTTTACAGCCGGAAAGACCTTGGCCCAGGTCAAAGGCGAATGCTGCGGCCTGCCGTTTTTAGGGCAGGTGCTGTCGGCGGAAGGGCTGGAAGGCTATGAAATCCATATGGGCCATACGGCTGATACCGAAGCAGGGCTGCTTCACCCCATCGTTGTGACGGAGCGGTCTCAGCAGGCCTGCCATGTCGTGCACGGCACGGCGCGACGCGACGGCTTGGTTTGGGGGACGTATATGCATGGTATATTTGACAACGACGCCTTCCGCCGGGATTTCCTCAACTGCCTGCGGCGGCAGAAGGGACTGCAGCCCTTAGCGGTGCGGCGGAATTTCCGGGCGGAAAAGCAGAAGAGCTACGACCGGCTGGCTGCCGTCGTCCGCGCGCATTTAGACATGGATACGCTGCGGCGCATCATGGCTGGGAGGGACTGATCATGGCGGTTATCTGGGCGCTGCTGTTCGACACGCTGTTAGGCGACCCGCGCGTCAAAATACATCCTGTGGCGCTGATAGGGTCGCTTATTGCTTGGCTGGAACGGATATTTTACCGTTCGGCAGCAGGAAAAAAGGAGCAGTTCCTTGCCGGCATGGTCTTGTCTATCATTGTTCTGCTGGCCGTATATGATATCGTTTACGCTGTCATGCTGGGGATATCGTATATAGACAATGCCTATGTATCCTATGCGGCCGAAGGATTTATCTTGTTCTGGACGATTTGCCCCCGCAGCCTGGCCCAGGCGGCCAACGAAATCCGTCATTATTTGCTTCATCACCGCCTGCGCATCGCCCGGGCGAAGGTGGGCTGGATTGTCGGCAGGGATACGGAGAAACTGAGCGAGGGCGAGGTCGTGCGGGCGACGGTCGAAACGGTAGCGGAAAATACGATTGACGGTATTTTGTCGCCGCTGTTCTTTTTTGCCCTCGGCGGCGCGCCCCTAGCGGCATGTTACAGAGCGGCGAATACCCTCGATTCGATGATTGGCTACAAGAATGACAAATACTTGTATTTCGGCCGGTTTGCTGCCCGGCTGGACGACGTGCTCAATTACATACCAGCCCGCATCGGCGCATTGCTGTACATCCTGATGGCCGCGTTGCTGCGCTATGACTGGAAGGGAGCGTGGCGCATCGTACGGCGCGACGCGTCCAAGCACCCCAGTCCGAACGGGGGCTATGCAGAAGCTGCCGTAGCCGGCGCGTTAGGCATTCGGCTGGGCGGATATAATTCCTATTTCGGCAAGGTTTCCTTCCGGGCCTATATGGGCGATCCCAGGCACGAGCTGGGGCCCGGCCATATTCGTCAGGCCGTCCATCTCATGTATGCCGTTGCGTTGTCTGCGGCGGCGCTGACGGCGTGGTGCTGCTGGCAGGTGGCGTGATGGAATTGATCGTGCGCGTTCCCGGTTCGTGCGGCGAGCTGGCGCAGGGCTACGCCAATGGAGAACCTTTTCTTATTACCTGCCCTATCGACCGCTGCGCCGAGGCCGTTGTCAAAGACGACGGCCTCAGATGTATTGCCGCCGGGGAAAAATCGCGGGCCGCTTTGGCAAAAACGCTGCAGTATCTGGGCGTCAGTCAATTTCCGTTCAGCCTGTATGTGACGTCGGAGCTGCCGGCAGGGAAGGGGATGGCGTCGAGCAGTGCCGACATAGGGGCCGTTGTTGTAGCTGCGGCAACAGCTTGCGGACGGTCGATAACGGAACAGGAAATCGCCTCCATCGCCGCGTCTATCGAGCCGACAGACGGCGTATTCTGCCGCGGCATCGTGGCAATCAATTATCAAACCGGCAACATACTTCATTCTTTTGGCGTCATGCCGGCCCTGGCTATTGCTATGTTCGATTTGGGTGGGACCGTCGATACGCTGGCCTTTCATGAACAGTACGATGAAGCCGCCAGGATGTACAGCATTGACGCGGAGCAGATACTGCCGCTGCTGACGCCGCCATATACGGCGGAAAAGCTGGGCGCTGCCGCAACGCACAGCGCCCTGGCCCATCAGCGCGTCGTCTGTAAGCCGCAGCTGCCGGCGCTGCTGGAACTAGGGAAGGCATTCGGAGCTGTCGGTGTGAATATCGGTCACAGCGGCACGGTTTGCGGGTTGCTGTTTCCAGAACATTGCTCTTTACAATGGCTTGACGACTGCATGGGACCATACGCAGCGGAACGGCTGGCGGCGGACTATATGGGCGCGGCTTCGTTAAGCGGCGGCGGATGGACTATCGAGAGGAGATGAGGGCCTTGCCCGAACGATTTGAACACGGCGGAAATATATATATACCTATTGATGGCGGGAAGTGGCTGGATTTCAGCGCCAACATCAACCCTCTCGGCCTGTCGGACTCGGTCCGCGCGGCGATTGCGGCGGAAATCGATACCGTCGTCCACTATCCAGACCCGCAGGGACGGCGGCTTAAGGAGGCTTTGAGCAGCTATTACGCCGTGCCGGAAGCCGAGCTTTTGCTGGGGAACGGCGCGGCTGAACTATTTTACGTGTACATGCACTGCTTTCGGCCGAAGCGCGTCCTGATTCCGGTTCCCTCTTTTAACGAATATGAGCGGGCGGCGTTGGCGGCGAGGGCAGATGTAATTTATTGCTATATGAAATGTGAAGATGGCTTCGCCATGCCTGTCGATGAATTGCGCCGGCAAGCCGGCAATGCAGACTGCATTATGATCGGCAATCCCAATAACCCAACGGGGACGCTGACGCCGGCAAGCGACATAGAGTCCCTGGTATGGACGGCGCGGAAGGCCGGGACAGACGTCATAGTCGATGAGTCCTTCCTCGATTTCCGCAGCGATAGCGAGCAGTACGCCGCCCGTTCGCTGGTAAAACAGTATGACAACCTGTTCGTCGTACAATCCCTTACGAAATATTACGCCGTTCCCGGCCTGCGCCTGGGCTTTGCCGTCGTGCCGGAGGGGAAATGCAGGCGGCTGGAAATGCACAAAGATGTGTGGAACGTCAATTGCCTGGCCCAGTCCGCCGGCATCGCCGCCCTGAAAGACAGGACGTATCAGGAGAAAACGCAACAATACGTGCGGAATGCGGCAATGCGCTTGTACGAAAAAGTACGAGCCATACCTGGCCTGAATCCGCTGCCGCCGACGGTTAATTTTATGCTGACCGACGCTGCAGGAACGGGACTGACAGCCTATCATATTGGCGCCGCGCTTCGCAACGAGGGTATACTAATTCGCGATTGTGCTAACTATCCTGGCCTGACGCCCTTTTATTTTCGCCTCGCCGTGCGGACAGAGGAAGAGAATGAAATGCTTTGCAAAGCTCTTAAACATGTTGTTTCTATTGAAAGTTAAAGGACGGTATTTAAATTTTACCGTCTTTTTATTGCTCAATATAAGTTACAAAAATCACGTATTTATTAAATTTAAATTAAAATGAAATTAGAAGAACATTAAAAGTAGGGTTTGCAAATGATTTTTTTTTGATTTTATGATACAATAACATCATAGATTAGATAACGTAATCGCAAAGATTAAATTATTTAATGTATGCTACACTTTATTCCCGTCCTTATTTATATGTAGCGAAAAATTTAAAAGGGTTAGGAGGAATTCATATGGGAGAAAAGAAACAAAACAGAACCGTAGCTATCGGGTTAATGCTGTTCGCCTTGTTCTTTGGCGCCGGCAACTTGATATTCCCGGCATCTATGGGGCAGAACGCAGGCGTGAACGTCTGGTGGGCCGTTTTGGGCTTTGTTCTGACAGGCGTTAGCCTTCCGCTGCTGGGCGTACTGGCTATCGGCTATTCGGGCTGTAAAGACTTGGAGGAGCTGGCAGGCCGCGTGCATCCGAAGTTCGGATTGTTCTTCGCAGTTATTTCATCGCTTACGATCGGGCCTTGCTTTGCTACGCCGAGAACGGGCAGCGTTTCCTATGAAATCGCCGTTCGTCCGTTCTTGTCCGACGGCGGCAGCGACATGGTTATGACCATATTCCTGGTCGTTTTCTTCGTCGTTTCGTGGTGGCTGTCCGTATCGCCGAGCAAGCTCGTCGACCGTATCGGCAAGATTCTGACGCCGACTTTGCTGTTTGTCATTTTAGTTCTTATCGTTAAGTCGTTCATTACGCCGCTCGGCACGCCTCTTGAAGCGACGGAAAAATACGCGACGCCTATGCTGGCGACCGTACAGGGCTTCATCGACGGCTACGGCACGATGGATGCCATCGCATCGCTTATCTTCGCTATCTTGGTCGTAGAATTCGTCGTAGAAGACGGCGCGTCTACGCCGGAAGAAGTGACGAAAGAAGTATTTAAAGCCGGCATTATCGCCGTCGGCTGCTTGGCTTTCGTTTACATCTTTATTTCCAAGATCGGCGCCGACAGCGTTATGGCATTCGGCATTCAGGATACGGGCGCACCGGTACTTTCCAAGAGCGCTATGATCCTCTTCGGCGACGTAGGGGCTATTATCCTGGCCATCATCGTATTGCTGGCCTGCTTGTCCACAGCTATCGGCTTGATTTCATCCTGCGCAAGATACTTCAACCGCTTGATTCCGAAGATCAGCTATAAGGGCTGGGTAACGATTTTCTCCGTTTGGTCCTTCGGCGTCGCTATGTTCGGTTTGAAGACCATCATCGTTGCGGCTATTCCCGTTTTGATGTTCATTTATCCGCAGGTTGTCGCCATCGTATTCCTGACGTTCCTGCATAAGTCCTTCGGCGGCCGTCAGTGCGTATACGCCTGGACGATGGGCCTGACGATTATTCCGTCACTCATCGCCGGTACGCAGACTGCCGGTATTTCCCTCGGCGGCATCGATACATTCTTCAATACGATGGTTCCGTTCCATTCCATCGGTATGGGCTGGATTTCCTTTGCCATCGCCGGGTTTATCATCGGCCTGATTTGGAAGGGCGCAGTAAAATCTAAAGCAAGTTAAGAAAATTTTGTTGTCAACTGCCAAGTGACATGATATACTCTTAGGCAAGCATAATAAAACAGCTCTTAGGAATCCTAATTCTTAGGAGCTGTTTTGTTCATTACGCTGAATTTGTAGTGTAAAGGGGAAAAAAGCATGAACATTTTGCGCCGTAAATCCTTCGAAGATTTGATGGAGACTACGGAAGAAAAAAAATTGACGAAAGCCTTGGGAGCGTTCGACATCACCCTCATGGGGTTGGGAATCATCATCGGGACGGGGATTTTCGTCCTGACCGGCATTGGCGCTGCTAAATATGCCGGCCCTGGCCTGATGCTGTCCTTCGTGCTGGCAGCCGTTACCTGTACCTTCGTTTGCCTGGCGTATTCGGAGTTGGCCTCGTTCCTTCCTGTATCAGGGAGCTCGTATACCTATGCCTATGCGTCGCTGGGTGAAGTATTCGGCTGGTGGGTAGGCTGGAGCCTGATTTTGGAATATTCCGTTGGAGCCAGCGCCGTCGCCGGCGGCTGGTCGGCATATTTTGTCGGTATTCTTCATTCGTGCGGCATCGATTTGCCTAAAGCGCTTACGGCCGTGCCGGCTGAAGGCGGACTCATCAATCTGCCGGCAGCCTTTATCGTCCTCGTCACGACGGCGCTGCTGGTCATCGGCGTAAAGGAAAGTACCCGTGTAAACCGGATTCTCGTGTACATCAAAATCGGCACGATTTTCGTATTCCTGTTTTTAGCAGCTCCCCATATTGAACCGGCGAATTGGCAGCCCTTCCTGCCGTACGGCATTCACGGCGTCGCCGCCGGCACGGCTGTGCTGTTCTTTGCTTACCTTGGTTTCGATGCCTTGTCCACAGCGGCGGAAGAAACGAAAAATCCGAAACGGGATATGCCTATCGGCATCATCGCCGCCTTGGCTATCTGTACGATTTTGTACATCGCCGTATGCGCCGCTATGACCGGCGTCGTGCCGTATCCCCTTCTTGATACGGCTGCTCCGGCATCGTTTGTATTGGAATACATCGGCCTTCATTTAGGCTCGGCTGTCGTCGGCACCGGCGCATTCTGCGGGTTATCGACAGTTGTACTGTGCATGCTCTATGCGCAGAGCCGGGCCCTCTATTCCATGAGCCGCGACGGCCTGATGCCCATGAGCTTGTATAAGGTCCATCCGAAATTCCACACGCCGTATATTATTCAGATTGTCGTCGGAATTCTCGTTGCGTGCATCGCCGGCTTCACGCCGATTCACATCGTCGCCGAAACGTGCAGTGCCGGTACGATTTTCGCTTTCCTGTGCTCGTGCGTCGGCATTCTCGTTCTGCGCCGCAAATACCCGGATAAGCCGAGAGGATTCCGCTGCCCGGCAGTACACGTCATCGCTCCCTTAGGGTTTATATTCTGCGCCTTTGTCTTTTCCCAGCTGTCGTGGCATACGCTCGTGTTGTTTGCCATCTGGTCGGTTTTGGGGTTGGCCATTTACTTGACCTACGGTTACAGACACAGTACGTTAAACAAATAGAGGTTGAAAGAAGCAGAAGAAGCTTTAAGCGATATATCTGTAAAACTGAAAACACCGCATCCTGCAGTTGCCCTGTGCGATGCGGTGTTTTTTGATAGGGCAGAACTACTAGCCTGAAACCTTGCGCGGCCCGGTTAGAGCCGTTGTGCCGTTCAAACAATTATCTTTATCTATTTTTACCGGAAAAACCACAGCGAAACGACGATTTCAAATTGTTTTCTGTATTTGCAGGAAAGAATAGAAAATAGCATATGTAATAGTATCGTTTTCATTTTTTCTCCTATGTGCGCTTATGGAATTGTGTTTTTGCTAAGGAAATTGCAGGAAAAATTTAAAATAGGACTTGTAAAACTCCATGAATCTTGTATAATAAGTACATGTCATGGGGATGTAGCTCAGCTGGGAGAGCGTACGGTTCGCATCCGTGAGGTCGAGGGTTCAAGCCCCTTCATCTCCACCATGAAAAAGACCCTTAGCGGGGTCTTTTTTTTGTGGAAAAATGCATGAAACTAGTGGCATTCTGCCGCGCGGCATGCTATAATACAGTAGCTTATGAGAAGACATTGCAGGGAGGAAGACAAGCCGTATGAAAGTACAGCAGCGAGTACGAAATACCATATCGGTTTCCATACCGGGAATAGCCGCGCTGAAGCGGATAGAATTATATATGCGGCAAAATCCGGATTTGACGATTGCCTCGTTGTTTGCCTTGGCGACGACGATTGCCGTTCCCGTTTCGCCGGAACAGCTGGTCGGTAGTATCAATGCGCCGCTGCTGGCGACGTTATTCTGCCTGATGGCGATTATTGCCGGCTTTCGTCGCGGCGGCGTCTTGACTTACGCTTACGGGCGCTTGTTTTCCGGAGCCGTATCAGCGCGCCGTCTCGTGCAGTTTTTCGTATTCAGCTGCTTCTTTTTCTCCATGGCCGTGACGAACGACGTGTCGCTCATCATCTTTGTGCCCCTGGCTATTGCCGTGCTTTCAGCGGCAGGCATGGAAGACCGGCTGCTGTTTGTCCTGACCTTTCAGACGATTGCGGCGAATATGGGCAGTATATTGACGCCTATCGGCAATCCGCAGAACCTGTTTATCTATTCCTATTATCAGATGAATTTAGCTGAATTTCTCAGCATTACGGGGCCGTTGACGGCGTTCAGCGGCCTGCTGCTGTGGGCTGTTACGTATTATATTCCTAAGACGGCCGTTTCTGTGCCTGACGGCGATGCGCCGACGATGGGGCGGCGAAAGGGACTGGTCTTTGCCCTGTTGTTCGGCGTGTGTATCTTGGCTGTCCTGCGCCTGATCACGCCGCTGATGATGTTTCTTATCGTCTGCCCGGCCTTGGTTTTAGCGGACAGGAAAGTATTTCGCGACGTCGATTACAAGCTGCTATTGTTGTTCATCTTTTTATTTATCGGCGTAGGCAATATCGGCCGTCTGCCGATTATGGCGGCTGGCCCGGCCCAGCTGCTGCAGGGCCATGAATTTATGCTGTCCCTTCTGCTCAGCCAGGTTTTGAGCAACGTGCCGACCGTCGTTCTTCTCGCTCCCTATACGGAGGCGGCGCGGGAACTGCTGCTGGGCGTCAACGTCGGCGGCTTGGGGACGATTATCGCTTCCATGGCCAGTATCATTTCTTTTAAAGCTTACTTAGGAACGGCCCATTGCCGTCCCCTGCGGTATTTGGCCTTTTTCACGGCGGCAAATGTCGTGTTTTTAGCTGCCGTCTTGGCAATGGAAAGCGTTTTTATTTAATTACATACGAATTTACTAAAAGTCATCTGTGGACTTTTCCGGACCTTGTCATCTTTTAGCCACACGATTGTCGTCATGCAGTCGTGCGGCTTTTTTGTGTGTAGGAGGTAATTGCGTGAACGAAACCTTTATGAAAGAGAAACCGATATTGCCGCTCATCGCGTCCATGTCGCTGCCGGCTGTCGTATCGATGATCGTCAACTCTTTATATAACATCATTGACAGCTTTTTTGTCGCCATGATCAGCGAAGACGCCCTGACTGCCGTATCTCTCGTATTTCCCATGCAGAACTTCGTCAACGCCGTGGGCATCGGCTTCGGCGTCGGCTTGAATGCGGTCATTTCCATCTGCCTGGGGGCAAGGCAGCACGATACGGCCCATACGGCGGCGACGCACGGCATGGTATTGTCCATCATCCACGGCGTCGTGCTGACGGCTGTGACCTTCGCCCTGATTCCGCCTTTTCTGCGCATGTTTACCGACGACGAGGCTGTCGTTTCCATGGGGTTAACCTATGCCTATATTGTCTTCGGATTTTCTACGATATTGACTATCGGCCTGGCCTATGAAAAGATGTTTCAAGCCGTCGGCAGGATGAATGTGACGATGATAGCTCTTATCTGCGGGTGCTTGACGAATATTATCGGCGACCCCATTTTGATTTTCGGCTTCGGCCCCATCCCAGCTATGGGGATTGCCGGAGCGGCTTGGGCAACGGGAATGGGACAGGCCGTATCACTGGCTGTATACCTTATCGTATGCCGGTATAAGCCTCTGCAGGTACGTATTTCGTCGGCCTATTTGGTATGGAATCCCCTGCTGGATAAGCGGCTCTACGGCATCGGTATTCCCGCCGTGCTCAATATGGGCCTGCCGTCGCTGCTCGTGTCGGCTCTCAACGGCCTGCTGGCTCCCTTTTCGCCGATATACGTCGTCATCCTCGGCATCTACTATAAGCTCCAGACCTTTCTGTACATGCCGTCCAACGGCATCATTCAGGGCGTGCGCCCTCTTATCGGCTATAACTTCGGCGCTGGGGAATACGGCCGCGTCGGTGCGTTGTATAAGACGACGTTAGGGCTGAACAGCCTCATCATGATTGGCGGAACCATTGTCTGCTTTGCCGTTCCGGACGTACTCATGGGCTGGTTTACGGAAAATCCCGAAACGGTACGCCTCGGCGCGTCGGCCCTGCGCATTATCAGCTGCGGTTTTATCGTATCGGCTCTGTCCGTTACGGCGTCGGGAGCTCTTGAAGGACTGGGAAAGGGCGTGCCGTCCCTGCTGATTTCTCTCCTGCGCTACGTCGTCGTCATTATTCCGGCAGCGTTTATCTGTGTCGGCCTGTGGGGACCTGACGGCATCTGGCATTGCTTTTGGATAGCGGAAAGCGTTGCGGCTTTGCTGGCCTTTTTCATCTACAGGCGAACCGCGTCGGCCGCCATGGGGAAGGCTGGTAAATAGCTGGTTTTTTCAGGTATTTTTCTGTATAATGGTAACGATGTCACTTGTATATCAGCAAGGAGGAACTGCGATGCTGCAAGAAAAAAACGGTATTTTTTATATTACCTTTGATATATTTAAGGCGCTGCCTAATGTGACTGCCGCCGTATCGGCGCGGAAGGGCGGCGTGAGCGGCGCGCCCTTTGGGTCTCTCAATATGAGCTTTTCCAGCGGCGACGATTCGCGGCATGTCCTGGAAAACCGCCGTCGCTATTTGTCGGCCCTGCACGTCGTGCCGGAGCACATCATCTGCTGCAACCAGGTGCACGGCGTCAACGTCGTTCAGGCCGGACGAGCCGACAGGGGCCGCGGGGCCTTGGAGCGGGAGAGAGCGATTCCGTCATGCGACGGCCTGATGACCGATGAAGCAGGCGTGCCGCTGACGATGAATTTTGCCGATTGCACGCCTTTAATATTCTGCGATCCCGTGCACCATGCTGTCGCCGTAAGTCACGGCGGCTGGCGGGGGACGGCGGGAAACATCGCGGCGGTGACGCTGCGGCGCATGCACGAGGCCTACGGTACGGAGCCGGGCGACGTGCTGGCCGCCATAGGACCGGCTATCGGGGCCTGCTGCTTTGAAGTAGGGCAGGAAGTCGTCGATGCATTTGCCGAGCTGTTTTCGCCTTTGGAGATGAAAGAACTGACCCGGCCGGCAGGGGACAAATACTATTTCGATTTGCCGAAGGCGAACCGGCTGCTTCTGCTGCGCGCCGGCATTCGGGCGGAGCATTTGGAAGACGCAGGCCTTTGCACCTATTGCCGTGACGACCTCTTTTTCTCGTACCGAAAAGCCAGCAAGGCCGGCGAACAGACAGGTCGTCATATGGCGGTTATCGTGTGGAATGAAGGAGACTGAGGCCGTGAAGGATATTCGCATTGTTGCAGGACGAGATATTCGGCCTGACGCCGCTGTGTCCCTGGCTTTAGCCGGATATGGAAAGGATGCGGCCAGTCAGGCCCAGGGCAAGGCCTTATTCGCCGAGCTGGAGCGCCGTGTCCGTCAGGCTGTCCGGCTGAAAGCCGCCTTGGCTTTTGCCGACGACGGACAGGGGCGAACGGGTTTGTATGCTGTACTGACCGCAGGGACTGCCGTGAGCCGTCAGGCCGCTATGTACATTGCTCGCAAGGAGTATTCGGAGGCCGTCCTGTTCAGTGCTATGGCGGACAGCTGTTTGTTTTCTTTTGAACGGCAGCTGAGAGAAACGATACGGAGTCTTTGCCGTGAAACAGGCTGTGGTATTGCCGGGCGGCATGAGGCCGGAGCGGACTGCGGCTTTTCCCTGCAGAAACGGGCAGTGCAGGCCGTTGAGGCCGGACGCACCTTAGGCGTGACCCTGACGGAAAATCATATGCTGCAGCCCGAGAAATCCATGGCAATTTTATATGAATTGGCAGACGACCCGGACGTATTTCATATAGAACACGATTGCCGGCGCTGCGGCAATGCATCTTGTTCCCTGCGGAAGGAAGGGGAGCAGGAAGAATATATTCGTTGTCCCAAGGGCGTGCGTATCAGCCAGTGGCTGCGGCGGCAAGGGTATATGGACAGCTTTCCCTGCGGCGAAACGGGCCGGTGCGGAAAATGCCGCGTCCGCGTCGCAGAAGGGACGGTCGCCGTATCGCCGGAGGACCGCGAACTGTTTACGCCTGCCGATTTGGCTGGCGGCTGGCGGCTGGCCTGCAAAGCCGTACCGTCAGAAGATGTGCAGATTGTGATTCCCAAGGGGAACCGCGGCGTTCTGGCGGCTCTTGGCCAAGATGGCGACGCCCATGAAGCAGACGCCGGGCATTCGTACGGCCTGGCCGTCGATATCGGCACGACGACGCTGGCTCTTTCCTTGGTAGATACGACGACTGGCCGCACGGTTCATACGATTACGGCGGCTAACAGCCAGCGGGCCTTCGGCGCCGACGTCGTCAGCCGCATACAGGCAGCGAAGGGCGGCAAGGGGCCGCAGCTTCGCAAGGCCGTCTGCCGTGATTTGCAGCAGATGGTTCATCAGATATGGAATGCATATCCTCAGGCCAAAGGCCGCTGCCTGCAGGCCGCCATTGCCGGCAACACGACAATGCTTCATTTGCTGATGGGCTGGGACTGCGGCAGGTTGGGTTCCTGGCCGTTTCGTCCCATATCTTTGGGCGGAGATTGGTACTCGTGGAAGGACGTATTCGGCAAGTACGACGGGTTTTCCAATCAGCCTGTCGCCTTGCTCCCCTGCATCAGCACCTATGTAGGGGCCGATATAACGGCCGGCATTTGGGCCTGCGGCCTCATGAAGCCGGAAGAAACGACGCTTCTGATCGATTTAGGGACGAACGGCGAAATGGTTCTGCGCAGCGAAGCAGGCCTTCTGACGACGGCGACGGCTGCCGGGCCGGCTTTGGAAGGAGGCAGCCTGCAATGGGGAACGGCCAGCGTATCCGGAGCCATCTGCACCGTGACGATGAACGGCGTCCGGCCGAAGGTACGGACCATTGACGGTGCGCCGCCTGTCGGCATCTGCGGTACCGGCGTTATCGAGGCTCTGGCGGGCCTCGTCGAGACAGGTCTTGTCGATACGACGGGAAAGCTGAAGGACCCGTATTTTCGACGGGGGTTTCCCTTGGCGACGACGCTGGACTGCGAGCAGATCGTCATGACCCAGAAGGATATCCGCGAGGTTCAGTTAGCAAAGAGCGCCATCCGCGCCGGTATTGAGACCCTTCTCTACGAAGGACGGATGACCTGCGAAGATATAGACCGCGTGTATGTTGCCGGAGGGTTCGGCTATTATTTGCAGCCGGCTAAGGCCGCGGCCATTGGATTGCTGCCGCAGCAGCTGGTTTATAAGACCACCGCAGCCGGCAATACGTCGCTGGCCGGCGCTGCTGCCGTACTGGCCGACGAAGCTGTTTTGGACGATATGAAGAATATCTGCCGTCATGCCGATGAGGTCATACTGGCCAATAACGACTTTTTTCAGTCGGCATACATCGAATACATGAATTTTTAACGCTGCGGCGTTATATATAAGGGGTAATGGATGATGACACGAGAAGAATTTCGCCGCCTGCTGGAGCAGGGAATCGTAGTCCTGGACGGGGCGACGGGGACGAATTTGCAGCAAGCCGGCATGCCTGTCGGCGTATGCCCGGAGCAGTGGATATTGGAACATAAGGAAGTCCTGCTGGATTTGCAGCGCCGTTTCGTCGCGGCAGGGACGCAGATTTTGTATGCGCCGACCTTTACGGGAAATCGGCTGAAGCTGGCTGAATATGGACTGGAAGACAAGCTGACGCAGATAAATGGAGAACTCGTCGCGCTATGCAAGAAAGCGGCGCAGGGCAAGGCCTATGTCGCCGGCGACATGACGATGACGGGGCAGCAGCTTTATCCGATGGGCGAGCTGACTTTTGACGAGTTAGTGTCTATTTATAAAGAGCAGGCGAAGGCCTTGTATGACGGCGGCGTCGACTTGTTTATCGTCGAAACGATGATGAGCCTCCAGGAGACGCGGGCCTGCGTGCTGGCTATTAAAGAAATCTGCGATCTGCCGATTATGGCCAGCCTGACCTTTGAAAAAGACGGCCGCACTCTGTACGGTACGCCGCCGGAAGCGGCTGTCGTCGTGCTCCAGTCTCTCGGCGTCGACGCTGTCGGGGTGAACTGCTCGACAGGACCGGAAGATATGGCTGCGATGATTCGGACGATGTATGATTATGCTGATATTCCCTTGCTGGCCAAGCCTAATGCCGGTCTGCCGGAATTGGAAGAGGGCCGGACGGTGTACCGCATGACGCCGGAAGAATTTGGCCGCGACGGCAAGCTTCTCGTCGAAGCGGGGGCTCGCATCGTCGGAGGTTGCTGCGGCACGACGCCTGAACATATCCGGGCTTTGAGCGACGCCGTGCGGGATATGCCGCCCAGACCGATTCGGGCCATACGCCGCCGCGTACTGGCATCGGAACGGCAGGTAACAGAAATTTCCTTATCCGGCCCGTTTCAAATTATTGGCGAACGCATCAATCCGACGGGAAAGAAGGCTCTGCAGGCAGAACTGCGCGAAGGTAAGCTGGAGTTAGTTCGCCAAATGGCCCGGGAACAGGAACAAAACGGCGCGGCGATTCTCGACGTCAACATGGGTACGAACGGCATCGATGAAAAGGATATGATGGTCAAGGCTATTTATGAAATCACGGCCGTATCGGGATTGCCCCTGAGCATCGACTCAAGCTATCCTGAGGTCATCGAGGCGGCGCTGCGCATATATCCCGGCAGGGCCTTGATCAATTCCATTTCCTTTGAACGGGAAAAGATAGACAAGCTCCTGCCGATCGCCAAAAAATACGGGGCCATGTTTATCGCCTTGCCCTTGTCGGACGAAGGCATTCCCGCTTCGCTAGAAGAAAAGCATGCCGTATTGGATGCCCTGTTGGCCGAGGCCTACGCCCAGGGTTTTACGAAAGAAGATATCGTCGTCGACGGCTTAGTCGCCACTGTCGGCGCAGCGCCGTCAGCGGCTCTCGACTGCCTGGCAACGTTTGTCCACTGCAAACACGGCCTGGCCCTGCCGACGGTATGCGGCTTGTCCAATATTTCCTTTGGCCTGCCTGGCCGGGCTTATGTCAACATGACCTTTTTGGCTATGGCTATTGCCAGCGGCCTGACCATGGCGATTGCCAATCCGTCGCAGGACATGCTCATGAACGTCGCCGCGGCATCGAATATGCTCATGAATAAAGAGGGCGGCGATATGGCATATATCAAGCGGATGCAGTATTTTACCGCAAAGGAAGAAGAACGAAAGCGGCAGGAAGCGGAAACGGCACAGCGCTCTCAGGCAACTGGAGGGCAAACTGCTATCCTATCTTCCGATAAAGCGGCTGCCGATCCGGTATATCAAGCCGTCCTCGATGGGGAACGCGACGCCGCTGTCCGCTATGCTGAAGAAGCCGTAGCTCGGGGCATGTCGCCGGAGCAGGTTATCGACGAGCTCCTGATTCCGGCCATTAACCGCGTCGGAGAGCTGTACAACCAGCAAGTGTATTTCCTGCCCCAGCTCATCGCCAGTGCCAGCGCTATGGAACGGGCTATTGCCCTGCTCGAGCCGCTTATTGAAAGGAAAGGCCAGAAAGAATCGGCTACGGTCGTCATCGCGACGGTAGAAGGCGACGTCCACGACATCGGCAAGAACCTCGTCGGCCTGATGCTGCGCAACTACGGCTACCGCGTCGTTGATTTGGGAAAAGACGTGCCCGCTTCGGCCATCGTTGCCGCGGCGCTGGAAGAAAAGGCTTCGATTATCGGTTTATCGGCCTTGATGACGACGACGATGATGCGCATGAAGGACGTCATCGCCGAAGCGGCGGCGAAGGGCTACGGCGGCAAGATCATCATCGGCGGAGCCGCCGTAACGGCCAGCTTTTCCGATGAAATCGGCGCCGACGGCTATTCGAAGGATGCGGCGGACTGCGTCAAGCTCGTGTCGGATTTGTTGTCCTGCTAGGAGGAAACGCCTGTGAAGCTGCGAATATTAGTAGACAATTATACCTTTATCGACCAGTACTACGTCGGCGAGCCCGGCCTTTCCTACTATCTGGAAGAAGACGGCAAGACTTGGCTGTTTGACGCCGGCTATTCAGATATATTCCTGAAAAATGCCTTTTCCATGAATCTGCCGATGCATGCCCTCGACGGCGTCGTCATTTCTCACGGCCATAACGACCACACGCGGGGCCTGCTGTATCTGCACGAATGGTATGAGAAGCTGGGACGCTACGGCGTGCCCCTGCTGGCCCATCCGGCGGCCTTTGCTCCCAAACGCGTCGGAACGCTGGACATCGGCTCGCCAATGACGGCTGAAGCCCTTTCAGGCGTTTTCGCCCTGCGCTTGGAAAAGCAGCCCTTATGGCTCAGCCCTAAGCTGGCGTATTTGGGAGAAATCGAAAAGACCAATTCTTTTGAAGGCCATCGTCCTATCGGCAAGACGAAGGTCGGCGGCCAGTGGGAAAGCGATTTCGTTTGCGACGACACGGCGCTGTCCTATCGGTCGGAAGATGGGCTGGTCGTCATTGCCGGCTGCTCTCATGCCGGTATCTGCAATATTATCGAGCAGGCCAAGCGCGTCTGCCGGGACGAGCGGATTGCCGCCGTCGTCGGCGGATTCCACTTGATGAATCCGGATCCAGATGTATTGGAGCAGACCGTTGCCTATTTTAAGGCCCTTCAGCCCGGCGTCGTCTACGCTGCCCACTGCTGTGATTTCCCGTCGAAGCGCGCCTTAGCCGACGTCGTGCCGGTCAGGGAAGCCGGCGTAAATTTGGAGTTGGAATGGGTATAGGAGGACGTTATGAATCAACTGCGGTATAACTGGGCGATAATCGGCTGCGGTACTATTGCCCATGAATTTGCCCAAGGTGCGGAACGCCTCGGCGGCCGCATAAACGGCGTAGGGAACCGGACCCAGGAGAAGGCCGCAGCCTTTGCCCGGCAGTACGGCATAGAAACGGTGTACGACCGGCCGGAAGACGCGGCGCACGATCCCAATGTAGACATCGTCTATATCGCCACGCCCCATAATCGTCATATCGAATACATCCTGCCGGCGCTGCAAGCGGGAAAGCACGTCTTATGTGAAAAGGCCATTACCCTCAACAGCGGCGAGCTGAACCAGGCCATGGAAGCGGCACAGGAAAATGGCTGCATTTTAGCCGAAGGCATGACATTATATCACATGCCTTTGTATGAAGAACTGCGGAAGCGCTTCGGAGGGGGAGCGTTAGGCCGGCTGCGCCTGGTGCAGGCCAGATTCGGCAGCTATAAGCCGTACGATATGACCAATCGCTTTTTCAGTAAGGAACTGGCTGGCGGCGCGCTCCTCGACATCGGCGTGTACGCCTTGTCCTTTGCCCGCTGGTTTTTATCGTCCAAGGCGACGCAGGTCCTCTCGCAGGTCTCCTTAGCGCCGAGCGGCGTAGACGAGCAGTCCAGTATCCTCCTGCAGAATGAAGCGGGAGAAATGGCCGTGTTATCTTTATCGCTTCATGCCAAGCAGCCTAAGCGGGGCACGGCTGTTTTCGACAGGGGATATATAGAAATCTATGATTATCCCCGCGGCAGTAAGGCTGTCGTTACGTATACAGATGACGGCCGCCAGGAAATCATAGAGGCTGGCTATACGGACATGGCTTTATGTTATGAAATCCTGCACATGGAGCAAGCTGCGGCCGGCGAAGGAAACGCCATGTATTTGCAGTATACGGCCGACGTGATGGAAACCATGACGACGCTGCGGCGGCAATGGGGATTGACCTATCCCGAAGAAGCATAACGATATTCATGAAAAAGGCTCTGACCAGGGCCTTTTTTTGTATAACTTTTTGCCGTAAAAACAAAAAATATGGGAATGCTTAAGAAATTTGACAGAAAAAACGCAATCTGTCCTATTTACTTAGCCTGTTTGTTGAGATAAAATTAAGTACAGATTTAGAAAACTAGTCCCGTGCCGGCATTGAGACCGAAAGGAAGGATGCGTCATGTATTCGCATACAGCAAGAAAACAACAACAGGTTTCGACAAAATCCCTTTGTATGACTGCCGTTTGTATGGCTGTCGTGTTTTTGATGACATTTATGCCGCGTATTCCCATTCCCTTTGGCTATGCCCATTTAGGCGACGCCGTTATTTTTCTGCTGATCCTGTTTCTTCCGCGCCATCAGGCTGGATGCGCCGCGTCTGTCGGCTCGGCCTTTTCTGACTTGTTAGGTGGATTCCCCATATGGATTCTTCCGACGCTGGTTATCAAATGGGTCATGGTAGAGATAGTTTTCCGTATGGCTGCGATACCCGCTGCGGGAGAACGGCCCTCGGTCTTGTCTATGCGGATGCTGCTGGCCTTTTCTGTATCGGCGCTGTGGATGGTCATTGCCTATGCCGGGTCAGGCTCCTTATTATACGGCAGCGCCGGGGCCGGCTTGCTCATGACGCCGGGACTGATCGGTGAAGGAGTGATTAACGTCGCAGCGGCTATGGCCGTCGGAGCGGCATTGCAGAAGACAGCGGCGTGTTTTTAGGGAAACGAGGTAGCGTATGAAGCATCAGAAGAAAATTGCCTTGATCAACGACGTGACAGGCTACGGACGCTGTTCCGTCGCCGTAGAACTGCCAATCATTTCGGCGCTGAAAATACAGGCCTGCGTATTGCCGACGGCAGTCTTGTCGGTGCATACGGGATTTCCGACGTACTATATCGACGATTATACGGACCGGATGAAGCCGTACATGGAAAATTGGAAGGAAAACAATTTGACATTTGACGGCATATCGACGGGATTTCTCGGTTCGGTGCAGCAAATCGAGCTGGTGCTGGACTTTCTGCGGACCTTTAAGAAGGAAGGCACGACGGTCATCGTCGATCCTGTCATGGGGGATTACGGTAAGCTCTATTCCTCGTATACGGAGGAACTATGCCGCGGCATGCGGCATCTGCTGCCCTATGCCGACGTCATCACGCCGAACCTGACCGAAGCGTGCCGACTTTTACAGATTCCTTATCCTGAAGATGGCCGTACCACGCTGGCAGAGCTGCGCGATATGGCCGGAGCATTATCGGGGTTAGGGCCGGAAAAACTGGTCATTACGGGGATTCACTGCGGGGAAGACATCGGCAATTATATTTATGAACGCGGCGCAGAGCCGCAGCTGCTGAAGACAAAGAAAATCGGCAGCGACCGATCGGGAACGGGCGACGTTTTCGCCGGCATCGTGTCAGGCATCGTCGTGCAGGGCCGTCCGCTGACAGAAGCCGTCCGTACGGCCGCCGATTTCATCACTAAGACCATGATATACACGGAAGAATTAGACTTGCCGCACAACTGCGGCTTGGCTTTTGAAGAATTTTTGACAGAATTGAAGTAGGGAGGAAATACTCATGATAGTGTATGCCTATGACAAGGGAGAATATATCACTCTCGAAGAAAGCTTAAAACGCCAGCCTGAAGGAAAACGCGCCATATACGTGAATCTGACCAACCGCTGCACTTGCTCGTGCACCTTTTGTCTGCGCAGCATGAAGAAGATGGCCGAAGAAACGACGCTGTGGCTTAAAAAAGAACCGACTGCTGCCGAAGTAAAGGCCTTGCTCGACGCTGCGCCGTGGGACTACGTGGGCGAAGTCGTATTCTGCGGATTCGGCGAACCGACAGAACGGCTGGAAGATTTAAAGAAGTTGCTGGCTTATGTAAAGCAGACCCATCCTGATGTGCTGACGCGGCTGAATACGAACGGCCTGTCCGACCTGTCCTATGGCCGTGATACGGCGCCGGATTTTAAGGGTCTCCTCGATACCATTTCTATCAGCCTGAACGCTTCCAATAAGGAACGCTATTTGGAATTGACACGCAGCCGCTTCGGCATACAGTCCTATGACGCCATGCTGCAGTTTGCCCAGCGATGCAAGCAATACGTGCCGAACGTGGTCCTAACCGTCGTTGATCACGTCGAAGACAGTGAAGAAATCGCCAAGTGCCGGACCATATGCCAGGAACGAGGCCTGACGCTGCGCGTGCGTGTCTACGAAGACTCGTAAGAACGTGCCGGTTGTATAATTTATATACCTAAGAATCAATATACTGTTCGGTTTCGGCCGGGCAGTATTTTTGTATGGAAATTATTATTTTGTAGAAAAATATATTTAACACAGATAGCAATGACAATCGTTTGACAATCAGAAATATGATATGCTATTCTCAATACGTGCAGCAGTTTACTGTGACGGTTCAATATTTTTAATCAAGTATAATGTGCTGACTTCAGGAGGAGAGAATTGATGATAAAGGTGCTTTTTGTCTGCCACGGCAGTATCCCTAAAAGTCCTGAAAAAGCCAGTAAAATCAATGGTTCTATGGAGCAAAAGGGCGCTTACTACACCACTACTACACCATTTTTGAAAGAGTCTTGATACGACAGGAAAAGCAAGTTAAAATATAATTATTATGGGGAATCGAGGTGACATGATGGAAAAACATTTGACTCCATACCAGTCAGTTATTACAGAAATTAAAAGCATTATTTCCTCTGGACAAGAGGCTGCTTATAGTGCTTCCAGTAAGGCAATGCTGCTTACCTATTGGAATATAGGCAAACGGATTGTAGAACAGGAACTGGGTGGCAGTGAACGTGCAGAGTACGGTAGAGGTTTGATTTCTGCCTTGGCAGAGGATTTGACAAAGGAGTTTGGTAAAAATTATTCCAAAAGAAACTTGCATTATTACATCAAATTTTATCAATGCTTTCCCGATGAGCAGATTGTGAACGCATGCGTTCACAATCTTAACTGGACGCATATTAGGAGTCTTCTTCGTGTTACAGATGAAAATGCACGCTATTGGTATATGAAAGAGGCGGTTGACGAGAGTTGGAGCTCAAGAACGTTAGACCGTAATATTAGTACACAATATTATTACAGACTTCTTCAGACGCCGAAAAAAGAGGCTGTAATTGAAGAAATGAAACAGAAAACTGCCGAATTTCAGAAAAATCAATTTGAATTGATTAAAAGTCCAGTGATTGCGGAATTCCTCGGTTTTAAAAATGAAGATACCTATTTAGAGGGAGATTTAGAGTCCTCCATTCTTTCACATATTAGAGATTTTTTGATGGAACTGGGGAGAGGATTTGCCTTTGTGGCTCGTCAACAGCACATTGTAACGGAAACCTCGGATTACTATCTTGATCTCGTTTTTTATAATATTGAACTTAAGTGTTATGTCCTAATCGATTTGAAGATGGGCAAAATTACTCATCAAGACGTGGGACAGATTGATATGTATGTGCGTATGTATGATGATTTAAAGCGAGGGCAGGGAGATAACCCTACCATTGGGATTCTGCTGTGTTCAGAAACAGATGAGGATATTGCCAGATATTCGGTACTTCATGATAATGATCGGTTGTTCATGTCAAAATATCTGACTTATTTGCCCACGAAAGAGCAGTTGAAAGCAGAGATTGAGAGGCAGAAAGAAATATTTTCTATGCAGCATCCGGATCTATATGTAGACGAATTGAAAAAGGATATGTAGATGCAAATAAAGAGGGGAAATGATTCGTGAGTCTATATACGAAAGAAGAATTTAATAAATTATCAGTCATGTATGATGGTGATAAGGATAGAGATGCAACGAGTAAAATTAGAGGATTTCTATTTCAGGATTATATTACAATTATGTGTCTTCTTCAGAAGCAAGTAAAGTATGTGTGTTCAGAATATCTAGAGGATGTGGACGTATTTTTCGAGGATGGTACATTTGAGTTTATTCAGGTAAAATATTATCCGAAGACAAATCCTAATATAAAGGAAATTTCCACAGATCTTTATTATCAGTATCTACGCCTTCAGATGCTTCAGTCTACTTTAAAAGCAGTTCCGAGACTTTATATACATAGAAAGCCAAAGGTTAAGAAACCAACGTTTGATGAGATGAAAGCATATATTGGACTTGGAAATACATTGCGCAAGTCGATGGATTATTCAAATATTGTAGATCCAGTTACCTGGCTTAAGACGAATATTTACACAACGAATAAGAAAGACGTACAAAAGCAAAACCTGTTTGCGGCCATGGCTTCGGAGGATTCGTTGAACGAGTTTATGGCCGAATATGATATTTCCCACCAATTGGATATTAATGAGTACAAAGTAGAATTGATGAAGGCATTAGCCCGAAATTATCCGAATACTGATAGTGGTGGAAATGAGGAGCACTGGCAGTTAATTTTGCTTGGTCTTGCGATTTCATATATACAACGTCGTTATGAATTGGTTGATTCGAATTTTGAACATCTGCGAGTGGATAAAAAGGAGTTTGATCAGTATATGTCAGATTCCGTCAGAACGAAGATAGAAAAGACTATTGCAAATTATCTGGTGGGTGTTGTTTGCGAAGAATATGGTGAGATTATAAATAATAATGACCTTTCTGACTTACAGACACACATGTTGAATCGGATATACCGGAATACTTTACAATGGATAAATAAAATTGCTCAAACTGTAGATGGTCAGTATCAGTTGTTGAATACATTTAGTACGGACGATGCTAGTAAGATTGCTGCTTACAGAGGTGCGATTGTAGATGACAGATTCAGCTATATGACGGAATGTAAAACAGTCTTTCTTGTTTTTCTGGACTATCTGTGGAAGATTATGTTAGACATTTGTCAGGAGAAGGTGAATGATGAGACGGAGATTTCGGTTTACTTAGAAATGTTTGATCCGTGTTATTACATAGATTCCTCGGTTACTGACTATGTTTGTCTGAATTTTCCAGAAGATAAATATGTAAGTCATAGTGTAATTTTACCTCCGGCGGGCGGAAAGTTTAAAGGTATAAAACGAAAGATTGTGGAACGGATGGTGAATATTTCACCGAAGCCAGAAAAATGGTTTTTTGAGAATAGTAAAATTACCAAAGGTAAAAATTATTATAATTATAGTACGGCAAACGTAAATGAAAATCCTACGGTTGCGGATCTTGGTGAGGATAGTTTTTATATTGAGTGTATGGAGTGTATTGGAATTGATGAGGATGAATGGAGCGTACCTGACGTTTGCGGTGGCTGCATCTTTTCAGAGAAATGTGTTAAAGAGGAAATGTAGCTATGATTTTGCAAGAAGAGTTTAAGAAGAGCGGTTATAAGGATATCCTTGTTGGGAATATAGCTTCTGAATATGGAATTAATCTGGAGGATCTCTTTGATTTGGATCAGAAGCCGTAAGAGTTGTTATGTATTTTTATCAGCGAGCAGAGAGATGATTTGTTTTTTCTTCTGGATGGAGACTTGATGGAAATCAATACCTTATGCGATCGCTGGGATGATCGGATTCGTGTGTTTATGATTATTAATGGTAAAGCAGAAATGATTCATAAACTAAAGTATAATGTTGTGCAGTTGATAGTTTATTCCAAGGAGATTCTGGATAAGAGCCGGGAGGGTAATTTACTAATATCAAGGAAGGTTCTCATTAAGGGCGATATGACAGATAAGAATCAAATTGTAATTGATGATGATGAGGTGGTCGAATTACCATTTCATATGATTCCGACAGATGCATTTGCGCCGGATACGGAGCAAATGAAACGATTGAGTCAGTTACTTCCTGAAGATGAGGGACTATTAGCACTAATGGAAAAGAAACGGAAAAGAGTGAACAGAAAAGAAAGAGACGGTGTACTGGATAAGTCTTTTGAAGTGCAGGATTACGAACAGATTAAGGAGTGGCTGAAAAGATGATAGTTCGCAAGATAAGAATGATAAATTTTAGAGGATTTAGCGATAAAACCATTGATTTTGATGCTAAGCCGGTTGTGCTTCTTTCAGCTGCAAATGGAATTGGTAAGACGACAACTGTCGATGCGATTGAGTGGTGTCTGACTGGCAATATTGGAAGATTAAAAACTGCTTTTGATGCTAGAAGTACCAATGATGTTGAACGCAAGATGAATACGGATGGTATTCTAAAGAATCGTTATGCTGGAGCGAAAACGAAGGTCAAGGTAGTTCTCTGGTTAGTTGATGGAGATAAAGAGATAATTCTTTGCAGAGAACAGACAAAGGATGAACTAGATCCAAGGTCATCTAAGGCTACGATAGATGGAAATGAAGAAATGGCGAAATCATTTGTTCGGGAATATGTAGGAGATAGTTTCTATAATTTCCATTTTTGTGATGTTCAGAAGTCATTTAATGTTCAAAGTAAAAAGAGAAAGGACCTAAAGGACTTCTTTAGTGAGTTTATCACAAACTATGAAGATCGTAAGATGGTTGCGGAGAATCTGGAGCTTTTTGCTGAGGATGTTGATCGATATATTGAGGATAAGAAAAAACAGAAAGTACCGCAGACGGTGATTGAAAACCACAAGAATCAGTTATCGAAAGTTCGTGAGGATGCAAAGCAGGTTTCATATCCTTCGACCATTTTTTATCCGGATGAAAAGACAGATATACTTGGTCTTAATAAAGAGGAGCTAAGTGCACAGAAAGCAGAAGTGTGTAATTGTGGTTATCAGGTGGTGAGAGAAGAACTTTATAAACTTGTAGAAAATGAGAATTTAAAGGCCCAGCAGGTTGTTATTAAAAAAATTGCCTCTTACTGGGAGACGAAAGAAGAGCATATTCAACGTGCGGTGAAAGCTGGATTTTCGAAGAATACGGATGCAATTATAAGTCTTGAGACCAAACTTAGTAAATTGAAGGGATTGTCTTTTGCAAAAGATACAATTTTTCAGGCCGGAGAAGCAATGATTGCCTTCGAAATTGATGGCTTTATGAAGTCTGATTTTGATATGGATAAGAAGGTAATTGAAGAGGAAGAGGAAAAACTAAAAAAGCTCTCTGCCGAGATTGAGCTGCTTTCCAAGAATAATAAGATGCTTAAGTTGTTATCTTTTCTTTCGGCGAATAAACAAGTGGTGATTGAACATAGAGATGCTGTTTTAAAAGAGAATGGTCTTGCCCGATGTCCCGTTTGTGGTTCGAAGTCATTTTCTACCATGGAAGAGGCTTTGATTCTTAAAGAAGCCGATGAGTATATTAAGCAAAATGGGGAATCTGTAAAGGTAAAAGAAGTACAGAAAACGTCGTTACAGACAGAGATTGAAACTCTTTATCGGAAAATCATTAATTACACAAAAACTGTCGTGGAGAAAGAAAAGGAAAGGTTAGAGGTGGAGATTAATGATCTGAAAGCTCTAAAGGATGAGATACAGCCATATTTTAATGCGGTTAAGATATTGCAGAAATCAAGACAAGAAATCGATATAGAAGGATTGAATGCAGAAAAGGTAGGAGAATTATTGGATGCTGGAGAGGGGATGCTTTTAGAGGAAGCCGAAGAGCAGAATGTGAGAGATATTTATCAGAAAATTCTAACAGTTTTAGGGTATAAGTTTGAAAATGAAACAGTACAACAGACATATGAAAAAGTGAAAAATCTCATTACCACATCGTATGAGATTTCGAATTTCTCTTATGATTTGTTTGTATCAAAGCTCAATGCCATCGATAGTATTCTTGCAAATCACACTTTACATGACTTGAATCAAAAACTGGAGGAGGATAATAAGAAGAATCAGAGCCTTGATGAGGAGATAGAAGAACTTCAGAAATTGAAAGATATTGCATCTTGGAGAGCAAGAGATATCAGGGAAATTGTGGAGAAACTTTCGAAAGACGAGTACGAAAAGGTAGGTCCGACTCTTGGAAAATTCTATAATAAACTGATAAGATTTAATTCTAGTAACGGAATTAATATTGTTCAGAAGAATGAGGGAATCTCGTTAATTGATGATAAAGGTAAGAGTATCGTTAATGTTTTAAGTAATGGTCAGATCAGTGTCTTTATGTTGGCTCATTTTTTTGCGGGTATTAATGCAAGAAATGACCGTGAAAAGATGAAAGTATATTTTATTGATGACCTGACAGCATGTATGGATGATGTTAATATGCTTGCGTTCATGGATTTGCTTAAGTATCAAATGTCATCAAAAGCAACTATGGAACAGTTATTTTTCATCACCTGTGATGACCGTATTAGTAAATTGCTAAAGTATAAGTTGAGTGGACGTGGAATTGGATTTTGTGAGCTCCTAGAAGCGGATTTCATGTAAGAGGAGAGCTTAAGAAGCGGATTTTCTGTGGAGAATCATCTTTTGAAGGTTTATTAAGCACCCTCCGGGTATCTCTGATGCGCTAAAAAACAGCGCAAAAGAGGAAAGGATATAAGAGATATGATAAAAATACTATTCATCTGCCACGGCAATATTTGCAGATCTACCATGGCGGAGTTTGTCATGAAGGAATTGGTGCGGCAGCGGGGGATTGCTGATTTGTTTTATATTACTTCGGCGGCGACGAGCCGGGAAGAGATTGGCAACGATACTCATTGGGGAACGAAGGAGAAACTGCGCGAGCAGGGGATTCCTTTTACGAAACGCAAGGCCGTGCAGATTACCAAGGCCGATTACGAGGCGTACGATTATATTATCGGCTTTGACCGGGAAAACGATTATGAAATTCGCCGCATTTGCGGGCCGGACGACGACGGCAAGGTATATTCTCTCTTGTCTTTTGCCGGGATTGACCGAGAAGTAGCCGACCCGTGGTATACGGGGAATTTCGACAAGACCTATGAAGATGTCGATATGGGCTGCCGGGCATTATTGGAGTACATCTTGCAGAAGAAATAGGGCGCGGCATGATTAGCTATGGCCGTACTAGCTGGCGTCACAGGAGGTATCCCAGTACTCGTAATTAGTTCCTCTGGGCACTCTAGCTGCATTATGGATTATAGCGATTCATAGCTGCGGGTTGTGCCTTTGTTTTCTGTATAAAAAGCGTAAATTGTCTTTTGTCTCTTTTATGATGTGATATAATATGTATATGTAAGGATATTCCGTCATGGAAAGAGGTGCAGTATATGGATAAGCAAATATTGGATTTTGTAGTTGAACAGACGCATGCGCTTATGGCCGCCCCGTCATGCAGTCAGGAAGCGAAAGCTGCGGCCCAGGCTTGGCTCGATGCCGTCGGGACGAATCGGGAAGCTGAAGAAACGAAGAAGTATATTGCCGAGCTGGAAGGGGATATCATGCCTATCGACATGCTGATTCAGTTTGCCGAATCAGCCGGCGGCGTTGAGGTCTTTGGTGAAGAGACGGCCAAAGCCATTGCAGCCCATGCCAAGGATATCAAGGCTCAGGGAGCCGTATACTGTGATTGTCCGGCCTGTTCGGCGGCTACTGCAATTTTGGAAAAGAAAGACAGCCTGTTATAATTCAATATAGTTTTCTAAATGACACCTATCTACGGTGTCATTTTAGTATTCAGATATAAATTGATATATGAGATTGGAAGGATGGTATATAGTGGAAACATGGCTTGATCTGCATATGCATACGAAATACAGCATGGATGGGGAATTTGAGCCGGCTGATTTGATGCGTCAGTGTGCCGATGCCGGTTTGCAGGCGGCAGCCGTTACGGATCACGATGCCGTAGGCGCTCTGGATGAGGCAAAGGCCGCAGCGGCAGCCTTGCAGCTGCCTTTTATTCCGGGAATCGAAATCAGTTGTCAGCATAAGGGCAGGAATTTCCACCTGCTGGGATATGGAATTCGTTATCAGGCGCCGGTCTTTGACGAATTGGAACAGGACCTGCACGCCCAGCGGCTGGCTATTTCCGAAAAGGTTCTCGATGCTGTCGAAGGGTTAGGGATATATCTGGATCGGCAGGCTATCTGGGATATGGCTTCCAGCGGCGTCGTCGCTTCGGTCAATATTGCTAAAACGGCTTTAGAAGACCCTCGTAACGACGGAAATCCCCTGCTGGCACCTTACCGGCCCGGCGGTGCTCGCAGCAATGCGCCGTACGTCAATTTTGGCTGGGATTTCTGCGGCCAGGGAGGACCGGCTTTTGTTCCCATGGTTCTCATGCCGTTCTCCCAAGCCGTCCGCATCATACAGGAACACGGCGGCGCTGCCGTCTTAGCTCATCCGGGAGCGAACATGAAGCAAAATCGGGACATAACGGAAGACTTAATTGCTCAAGGCATAGACGGCATCGAAGCGTACTGCAGCTATCACGACGGCGATACGGCGGCTTTTTATGCAGCTATCGCTGAAGAGAACGGTTTGCTGGCTACGATTGGCAGCGATTATCACGGACGGGCTAAGCCGCATATTCGTTTGGGGCAATACGGTCATCCTGCGCCGCAGGCTGCGTTCGACACGCTGTGCCGCATCATTCAGGAACGAGGCGGGGACGTATATGCCTATGAGACAAGTTAAAACCTATATATGTGCGCTGGTTTGCTGTATCTGCTGGCTGGGAGTTCTAACTGCTGCCGAGGCGAAGGCGGCAGATGCAGTTGTTGTACAGACAAAGACAGTACAAGCTGTTCCAAGCAAAGGAAAGCTTCCCTCTGATCGCGGAAAGGAGGGATTACGCCGGTATGATCCGGCTGCTGACAGAAGCCCGGCTGAAGACGTTCCCGTTGTCGAAACGAAGTTTTCCTTTGCCGAACCGCTTCTGGTACGGCCTGATACGAAGGGGATCGTCATTCATCATGTAGGCATGCCGTCCGGCGACACGTCGGCAGAGGCCATTCACAAGGCCCATTTGGCGAAGGGCTGGGCCGGCATCGGCTATCATTACGTCATCCGAAAGGACGGTACAATTGAACGGGGCCGTCCATTGGCTACTGTAGGAGCTCATGCTCAGGGCCATAATTACGATACGGTCGGCGTCAACGTGACGGGTAATTTTGACATCGAACAGCCGACGGCTAAGCAGCTTTCCTCGCTGGAGCGGCTCTTGGTCTGGCTGTGCCATATATACAATATCGAGGCAGGCGTTACGACGATTGAAGGCCATCGCGACGTGAACGCGACGGATTGCCCCGGTGGCAACTTATACCGTCTGCTGCCGCAGATACGTCGCGACGTCAAGGTACGGACAGCGGAAAAAGAGCTGGAAGACGTCGATATATGGAAGATTCTCAAGAAAGACCGGTAATCCCGGCAAGTCATGCCTATGCGTTTAGACGGAAAATATGATATAATACAAACCGTGCATATAGTAAGACAACGTAAAACATTACTAAATAGGGCTTTAGCGTACTGTCTAAAGCCCCATTTTCTATGAGGTCAAGCAATGAATCAAGTATTTCAATGGATGAATGACGATGAAAATATTAAAAAGGCAGCGGAGCAGTTTCAGCTGCCCGGGCGGCACAGCATTTACGGACTGGGAGGCTCGGCAAAAAGCGCCTTCGCAGGGAATGCGCTGGCTGAAATAAAGGGGCCGGCGCTGATCGTCGTGCCGGGAAAAGAGCAGGCTGCGGCCTGGCAGACCGATTTGCAGTTCTGGCTGCCTAATATGCCGGTTTTGGATTTTCCTTTCGTCGACAAAGCTGTCTTTACGACGACGGCGAAAAGCATCGAACGGTCGGCGCAGCAGATGCGCGTTCTCGGTTTTCTGCGTGAAGGCCGGCCCGGCGTCATATTGGCGACAGCGGAGGAGGCTTTTCAATATGTATTGCCGCCGCAGCGCATTGACGACGGCGCTGTCGATATAAAAGCCGGCGCGGAGTACGAACGGGATATGTTCCTGCAGCGTCTTGTAGAAGGCGGATACGAACGAGTCGATCTCGTTGAGCGGCGCGGCCATTTTTCCGTCCGCGGCGACATTATTGATATATATGCAGTCAATCAGCAGGACCCGCTGCGCGTCGAGTTTTTCGGCGACGACATAGACAGCCTGCGCTTTTTCGACGTCAACAGCCAAAAATCGAAGGAAGCGGTACGGCAGGTCCGCCTGCTGCCGATTTCCCTGGAAGAAGAGCAGGACGAACGGGCTTGTACGGTCCTCGATTACATCGGCGACGGCATCATTATCTGGGACGAGCCCAACCGGATACGGGAAAGCCTGAAAAAGCTTTTGAAGGAGTCCGACGATTATAAAGGCCGCCTCTGTCCTTGGCAGAAGGCCGTGACAGCAGAACGGGTTGCTAGTCAAATCATGCTGTCCCTCATGGCCCAGTCCGTGCCGGATATGCCGGCCGATTCTTCGTCGAGCTTCGCCGCTAAGATGATGGCCAGCTTCCAAAAGCAGTTTACTCTGCTGAAAGACGAATTGAGCCACTGGCAGAAAAACGGCAATACCGTCATCTTCGTATTGGGGAGCCGTGAGCGGACGGCGTCTCTGACAGCCTGGCTCCGCCAGCAGGACGTAGAGCCGCAGCTATATGACGACGGCAGGCCTATGCAGAAAGGCGCTGTGTATACGGCAGACGGCGAAATCCGCAGCGGCTTCGAGCTTCCCTACGCCAAGCTCGTCGTTTTGGCCGAACGGGACGTATATGGTATGCAGAAGCGCCGCCTCCGCCATCATGCGGCCAAGGGACAGGAAATCAACGTATTTACAGATCTGAAGCCCGGCGACTATGTCGTCCACGAGTCCCACGGCATCGGCCGGTACGAAGGCATTAAGACCATCGAGCTGGACGGCGTGCATAAGGACTACTTGGAAATCCATTATGCCGGTCAGGATATCCTGTACGTGCCGACGGATCAGCTGAAACTGCTGCAGCGCTACATCGGAAACGAAGGAACGACGCCGAAGCTGCACCGAATGGGCGGCAACGAATGGCAGAAGGTGCGGAAAAAGGCTCAGAAATCGATTACTGATTTGGCGGAAAAGCTCGTCGCCTTGTACGCCAAGCGGGAAATCGTTCCGGGATACGCTTTCCCGGCTGATACGTCCTACCAAAAGGAATTTGAAGACGCCTTTCCCTATGAAGAAACAGACGATCAGCTGCGGGCTGTCCAGACGATTAAAAAGAGCATGGAAAAGCCCTTTCCCATGGATTGCCTCGTCTGCGGCGACGTAGGCTTCGGCAAGACGGAAGTAGCTATGCGGGCCATTTTTAAGGCTGTCATGGGCGGCAAGCAGGTCGCCGTCCTCGTGCCGACGACCGTATTAGCCCAGCAGCATTTTCAGACCTTCAGCGAACGATTCGGCCCCTTCGGCGTAGCCTGCGACGTGCTGAACCGCTTCCGCTCATATAAAGAAAAGAAGGACATATTGGCCCGTACGCTCAGCGGCGACGTCGATGTCCTCATCGGCACGCACAGCCTGCTGAATAAAAAGGTAAAATTTAAAGACTTAGGCCTGCTCGTCGTCGACGAAGAGCAGCGTTTCGGCGTGGCTCAAAAGGAAAAATGGAAGGCCTGGGCCGCTAATATCGACGTGCTGACCTTAAGCGCAACGCCGATTCCCCGGACGCTGCACATGTCCCTGGTTAACCTGCGGGAAATGTGCATCATCGAGACGCCGCCGACGGACCGCCTGCCGGTGCAGACCTATGTGACGGAGTACAACGCCCGCATTGTCCGCGATGCGGTTATGCGTGAAAAACGGCGGGGCGGACAAGTATTTTTCGTCTACAACCGCGTCGAATCCATCGAGACGATGAAGGACGAGCTGCAGGCCCTGCTGCCGGATATCACCATCGGCATCGCCCACGGCCAGATGGCGGGGACGCTGCTGGAGCAGATCATGTTTGATTTTTACGAAGGAACGTATGACGTGCTCCTATGCTCCAGTCTGGTAGAAAACGGGCTGGACGTAGCCAATGCCAATACGATTATCGTATACGATGCCGACCATTTCGGCTTGTCCCAGCTGTACCAGATGCGCGGCCGCGTCGGCCGGAGCCATCGCATGGCTTACGCCTACTTCCTGTATCGCCGCGATAAGGTGCTGTCGGAAGTTGCGGAAAAACGGCTGCAGGCTATTAAAGAATTTACAGAGTTGGGATCAGGCTTTAAGATTGCCATGCGGGATTTGGAAATACGCGGTGCCGGCAACCTGCTGGGCCGGGAACAGCATGGCAACATTGCCAGCGTCGGGTTCGCCATGTACTGCCATATGCTGGAAGAGGCCATTGCCAAGGCCCAGTCCGGCAAGCCCGCCGAGCCGGAACGGCAGGATACGGTCATGGAAATCCATGTCGACGCGTTTATTGACGACGAGTATATCAGCAACGGCGGCCAGAAAATTGAAATGTATCAGCGCATGGCCCTGCTGCGGACTGAAGAGGAACTCAACGCCCTGGCAGCGGAGCTGGAAGACAGATACGGCAAGCCGACGAAGCCTGTGCAGACGCTGCTGCAGGCGACGAAGCTGCGCTTGCAGGCCCAGGATCAGCACATCATCCTGATTTCGCAGAAGCGGGACGTGCTGGAACTAAAATGGCAGTATCCCAACCTGCTTCCCAAAGCGAATCAGCTGGATATATCCCTGCGCCGCCGCATTCGGCCCGTGCCGGGCAATCCGCTGATGCTGCGTGTATCCCTGGCTAATACGCCGGATATTCTGACGCTGCTCGCCGAGCTGCTGACTACGTTTTCGAAGCTGAGAAAGGGGAATCCCCTTGAGTAAAACTTCTTTTTTGCAAGGCGCTATGGTTCTGACCGTTGCTGGTATCGTCGTAAAGATACTCGGCGGCGCGAACCGCATTCTGTTGTCCCGGCTGCTGGAAGGCGAAGGCATCGGCTTGTACCAGATGGCCTATCCCTTGTATATTTTATTTCTCAGCATTGCCGGCGCGGGCATACCAATCGCCGTCTCCATCATGGTAGCCGAACAAACGGCCAAGGGGAATTACAGCGGCGCCAAGCGTATTTTTCATATTACCCTGGCTGTCATGACCCTGGCGGCCCTGGGCTGCGGCATCGCCATGGCTTTAGGGGCGAAGGCCCTGATTGCCTACGGCCTGGTCCGTGACGACCGGGCGTACCTGCCCCTGCTGGTGCTCGCTCCTGCTCTGACAATTTCCATCGTAACGTGCTGCTTCCGCGGCTACTTCCAGGGGCTGCAGCTCATGACGCCGACGGCAGTGTCGCAGATGGTTGATCAGTTTGTCCGCGTGTGCACGATGCTCGCCCTGGCCTGGCTGTTGTTTCCCTACGGACTGGAAATCGCGGCGGCTGGCGCAACCTTCGGCGCCGTACCGGGAGCGGCAGCCGGTCTGGCTGTCATAGCCTTCTTGTATTACCGTCACAGCCGCGCGCCCTTGCCGGCTGACGAGGGGCAGTTTGCGCCCTGCCGGGCCGTTTCGGTTATCCGGCGTCTGGCCGTCCTGGCCGTTCCCGTCGCAGCGGCGAATATGCTCCTGCCGGCTGTAGCAAGCATCGACTTGTTTATCGTGCCGCAGCGGCTGGAGGCAGCCGGATATACGATACACGAGGCGACGACGCTGTTTGGCTATCTTACCGGTATGGCCAACGGCCTCGTCCAGCTGCCGACGATATTGACGATTTCCCTGGCGACGAGCCTGGTGCCGGCCGTTTCGGCAGCTTATTCAAAGGGGCAGACCGATTTGGTTCTGCAGCGGGCCCATACGGCCATGCGCATTGCCAATGTCATCACGGTGCCGAGCTGCTGCGGCCTGGCCGTATTGGCCGTGCCGATTTCGCAGATGCTTTACGCGACGCCTGAAGCCGGTCCGGCTATCTGCGTGCTGTCCATATCCGTCTTTTTTATCGGCGTGCAGCAGATTACGAGCGGCTTGCTCCAGGGCATGGGGCATACGGCCATTCCCTTGCTTAACATGGCCGTTGCCGCAGTATTTAAAATCTTATTCAGCTGGCATTTGACGGCTATTCCCTGGCTGGGAGAAGTCGGTGCAGCCTGGGCTACGAATATTGACTTAGCCGTAGCGACGATTTTAAATTTGTATTTTGCCCATCGGCTCATCGCTTACCACGTGCAGTGGGGGTATGTGGCTCGCTTGTTCCTGTCGGCTGCGGCCATGGCGGGGACGGCCTGGTTTGCGTATCACGGCTTATTGCTGTTTTTGGGCAATACAGGGGCGACGCTCGCCGCGATCAGCGCGGCCGGAGCCATATATATCCTCTGTTTGTTTTTATTCCGCGCCGTCGCCGCCGACGCTCTGCGCCGCGTGCCCGTCATAGGCGCGAAGGTGTCGTCACTGCTTAGCCGGCTGGAAAAATAGATTGGAAGATGCCTGAAAGGGGGATACGTCATGGGAACTATTGAAATCATTCCGCTGGGAACGGATAGGGCCGGCTGGGAGCATTCGTTTGAAGAAATGTACCGTCCTGTCGTAAACTATTTAGTCAAGACGTCGTATGTGAGAGATGTCGTGCATACTGTGCCGGGCGGTCCGGCCATGGCCGAAAAAGTACGCCAGATGATCGACGACGCGCTGAAGGAGGAAGCGGCACAGGGGCACATGCCCTTCGATATGACGCCTATCGTAGACGTCATGGCCAGGCTGCGCGGCCCGGAGGGCTGCCCGTGGGATATTGCCCAGACCCATCGGACGCTGCGCCGCTTCCTGCTGGAAGAAGTGTACGAAATGCTCGACGCTATCGACCAGGGCGACGACGCAGGAATGCGGGAAGAACTGGGCGACGTGCTGTACCAGGTCGTCATCCACTCCCGCATCGGCGAAGAAGAAGGGCTTTTCTCCGCCCAGGATATCGTCGGCGATATTACGGAAAAGATGATTCGCCGTCATCCCCACGTTTTTAGCGAAAAAAGCCTTGAAAACAAGGGCGAGAGTGTGTTAAACTGGGATAGATTAAAGCAGGGCGAAAAGCGCCAGCATCATGACCGGATGCTGGACGGCGTCGTCAAAGGACTTCCGTCTCTGCTGCAGGCCTATAAGCTTCAGGAAAAAGCGGCCAAGGTCGGCTTCGACTGGGATAAGGACGAAGACGTGCTGGCTAAGCTGGACGAAGAATGGCAGGAGTTTCAGGAGGCCCTGCAGGAGCAGGACGGAGACCACGCGGAAGAAGAAGCGGGCGACGTGCTATTTGTCTTTGCAAATGTATGCCGGCATTTTCATATCGAGCCGGAATGCGCGTTACATCGAGCGAACAGCAAGTTTCGCCGCCGGTTTTCTCACGTCGAGCAGCGCGTTAAGGAATCGGGCCGTTCGTGGAACGAGTTTTCCTTAGACGAATTGGACTCCTTTTGGAAGGAAGCCAAGGACTTGGAACGGCGCGGCTGCGGCGATGGAGAATAGGTTGGCTGTGAAGATAGATGTAACCAAATAAAGGAGGACTTGTAATGAACAAAACAGAATTAATTGCGAGTGTCGCACAGAAATCCGATCTGACGAAAAAGGATGCTGAAAAAGCGGTAAAGGCTGTATTTGAAGCCATCAGCGAAAGCCTGATCGAAGGCGATAAAGTACAGATTATCGGTTTCGGCACGTTTGAAGTTCGCCAGCGCAAAGCCCGTGAAGGCCGCAACCCGCGCAACAACGAACCGATTCAGATCGAAGCTTCCAAGACACCGGCATTTAAAGCTGGCAAACAGTTAAAAGACTTGGTCAACAATAAATAATGTCGTAAAACGAGGGCCGCATAGTACACGGCCCTTTTCTTTACTTGATTTTTGTCGTAACATAGAGATAGTAAGGTAATCGTATCTTCTACCCAAAAGAAGGGATTTGTATGACGAAGAAAAAAGTCCTGATCATGTCGGCGTCGATCGGCACAGGGCATACACAGGCAGCGCGCGCAATAGAAGAATATGTGAAAACGATTCCTGCCGACTGGGAGGTAGAGCACGTCGATTTTCTTTCTAACGACGTCTTGTCTATCGATAATATCGTCAAGGAAACGTATATCAAAATCCTGGACTTATTCCCTTTATTATACGATTTGATGTACTACTCTTCTCAAGGCTATAAAAAAGGCATGGCTGTTAAGACGCTCATTTCCTGGGGGCTGAAGCGCCGCATGCTGCGCGTTTTGGCTGACAAGAAGCCGGACATCCTCGTCTTTACCCATCCGTTTCCGGCCGGCGCGGCAGCTTTGCTCAAGCGTCAGCGCCGGCTGACGCTACCCCTTGTCGGCGTTATTACGGATTTTGCTATTCATCAGCTGTGGGTATACCCGCAGATCGACGCGTATTTTGTAGCCGCGTCGCCTCTGAAAAAGCTGCTGACCGAGCAGGGAATCGACGGCCGAAAGATTACTGTGTCGGGAATTCCCGTCCGCAGCACCTTTAAGCAGGGGACGTGGCGCTGGGATGAAGACCATCAGCGCAACAAAAACGTCCTCATCATGGGCGGCGGATTGGGTATGGGGTCTATCCGCCAGTCGCTGGTACGCCTTGATAAGCTGGACGATGTCGATAGCTTTACTGTCGTTACGGGATATAACGCCGATTTATACGATGAAATTTATCAGCTTCGCCGCGAACTGCGCCATCCCGTCAAGGTACTGGGCTATACGAATCGCATTGCCGAGCTCATGGCGAAGGCGGCCCTCCTGGTTACGAAGCCGGGAGCGCTGACGTGTACGGAAGCAGCGACGGTTCAGGTGCCGATGGTGCTGTACAGCCCTATTCCCGGACAGGAAGAGGCGAATGCCATGTACATGCAGGAGAAGGGCTGCGCCCGCTGGGCGAAAGGACAGGAAAATCTGGCCGTTATTACGGCAGATTTGCTGCAGCACCCGGAAAAACTGCAGGTTATGTCGGAGGCCAGCGTGTCGTGCCACCGCGACGGAGCGCGTATTATTGCGACTCATATTCGTCAGATTGTATTTCCGGACGATGAGGAATCCCTGTCGGTCTGCGGCAGCGAATATTCTCACGAATCAATATAACGGAGCCGGATGGCCCATAGCCTTCGCTATGGAAGCAGCATCCGGCTCTTTTTATAGGAGGAATGGCAAGTGAAACAGACTACTACACGGCGGCCCCGCAAGACCAGACAGCCGCGCCGTCCCAAGGGCTCGTCATCGCGGCCATGGATTGTCCTGCTGTGCCTTATCGCCTTATGCATTGGCGCGTATTGGCTTGCCGGTGACAGGGATACGGGCAGGGAGCCGTCGTCGGACCGGCAGATGGAGCAGATTGAAACGGTTCGCGACGACGGAAAAGACGCTGTATATACAGATACTTCCCAGGAATTAAGCGATGCCATTGCGGCCTGGCTCAAGGAACAGGATGCAGACACACAGGAACTGAAGCGGGAAGAGCGGAGGGAAGAACGGCAGGCGACGGGCGGCACGATTTACTGGACTACGCGCAGCACTGCTGTAACGCTGTCAGAGCCTTTTTCCCGGAAAAAACTGGAAAAATTTCTGCAAAAGAGCGGCGGCAAAGCGTCTATATACCGCGTGACCCAGACGAAGCTTGACGGGCAGGATGCAGTGGAATACGATATCGCTTACTTCGATACCCTCGACGGCGACCCGCTGTACCTGGTGACGGACAAGCTGTACGTGTTGCCGGTACAGGAAAAAAGCGGCTTAGTCAAAAATATAAAGGACATATTCACGGAATCGTCTTCACCTGACGATGAAAAGGATAAACCGGCAGAAGAGAAGAAGGCTGTGACGGAGTCGAAACCAAAGCAGGCTGCGCCGAAGCAAAGCCACCCGGCTCAGGTACAGGGCCGTCTGGCCATCGTCATTGACGACTGCGGCGTCGATCTCGATACGTTGTCGCGTATGAACTCCATTCCCGTCCCGCTGACATACGCCGTCATGCCGTATAAGGCCCATACAGCCGAAGCCGCTGCCAGCGGCTACAGCGCGGGACGCAAGATATTCGTGCATATGCCCATGCAGCCTCTGAATACGACGTCGTCGGAAGAAATATTTATTGGCGGCGACATGAGCGACAGCAAGATTCAGGCTACGGCTAATGAAATCCTCGATCAGGTGCCTTATGCCGTCGGCATGAACAACCATCAGGGATCGATGGCTACGGCAGATGAGCGCATCATGAAAAGCGTCATGTCCGTTATGAGACAGCGCGGCCTGGCTTTCCTCGACAGCCGCACAAACAGCGCCTCCGTAGGCGAGCAGACCGCCTCGGCTATGGGCGTCATGACGGGCCGCAACAACCTGTTTATCGACAACGATTCCGACGTAGCTTCTATTAAAGAGCGGCTGCGCCAGGGCGGAGACATGGCGATACGAAACGGCAGCGCCGTCGTCATCGGTCACTGCCGGCCTAATACGGCGCAGGCTCTCAGTGAAATGGTCGACGAGCTCCATGCCAAGGGCGTCGACATCGTATTTGTAACGGACTTGATGTCGTAGCGGGGGAAGACTATGGATATAGGGGATAGTACGATTTCCATATACATTCTGATATTCGTCATGGGCGGCGGATTTTTGGCAGGCTTCGTCGATGCTATTGCCGGCGGCGGAGGGCTTATTTCCCTGCCGGTGCTGCTGGCGACGGGGATGCCGCCTCATCTGGCCATCGGTACGAATAAGTTTTCCGCCACCTTCGGCGCCGTCATGAGCGCCTGGCAGTTCTGGCGGGCCGGCAAGGTGGACGTCCACCTGATGAAGCGGGCTCTGCCCTGTACCTTCGCCGGGGCCGTGCTGGGCTGCATCTGTATGCTTCACCTGTCGGCCCAATGGCTTCAGCCGATTATCATTGCGGCCCTGGTAGCGACGATTCTCTTTGTTTTCAGCCGGGGAAGCTCTATGGGAGCGGTCAATACGTATCAGGGCGAGACGAAGAGGAATCTGGCCTTAGCCATGGCCGCAGCCGGCGCTATCGGATTTTACGACGGCTTCATTGGTCCCGGCACGGGAACCTTTCTCATCGTGGCCTTTGTTTCTCTGGGTTTTGATTTCATCATCGCTGCCGGCAACGCCAAGGTGCTGAACCTGATGAGCAATCTGACCAGCTTTGTCCTCCTCGTATATTGGGGAAAAATATTGTATATTTACGGCGCGGCGATGGCCGTCTGCCTGTTTGCCGGCGCGTATTTCGGCTCCCGCCTGGCAATACGGCGCGGCACGGCCTTTGTCCGGGCGATCATGCTCGTCGTAACGACCGTGTTAATTGTTAAGCTGGCCTTGGATTACGCCGGATTATTGTAGCGAAGGAGGAAATATGATGACGGAATCTATGCAGAAAACGGCCTTCATCAGCGGCGGCACATCGGGCATCGGCCTGGCAGCAGCGGAAATTTTACTGGAAAGAGGCTGGAATGTCGTTGTCAGCGGCCGCAGCGCTGAGCGGGGCAAGGCGGCTCTGGAATATTTGAACGCCGGCAGCCGTGCCGTCTATATGGGCGGCGATGTAGGTAATGACGAGGATTGCCGCTGTATGATCGACGAAACGGTTCGGCAGTTTGGCCGACTGGACGGCCTTGTTACGTCGGCGGGATATTATGAAGAGTGCCTGCTGGAATATACCGACGATGAACAGGTGCGGCAGATGTTTGCCGTCAACGTGTACGGCACGATTTCCTTGTGCAGATACGCTCTGCCGTATCTCAAGAAGACCTGCGGCAGCATCGTCACCGTCAGCAGTGATGCCGGCCTTCAGGGAAACGTGGCCTGTTCGGTTTACGGCGCGACGAAGGGGGCCGTCGTGGCTTTTTCGAAATCCCTGGCACTGGAGGCGGCGCCCCATCAGGTACGGGTCAACTGTGTCTGTCCCGGCGATGTAGAAACGCCGCTCTTGGAAAAGCAGCTGCAAGGAGACCCGTCCCTGACGATAGAATCCATGAGGGAACAGTATCCCTTGTACCGGCTGGCGAAGCCGCTGGAAGTGGGGAAGGCCATTGCCTTTTTGCTCAGTGACGACGCCTCGTTTATTACAGCTGCGGCACTTCCCGTCGACGGTGGTTTGACAAGCTGGTAAAAACATGGGAAAATAAATTAACTTATCAAATTTGCGCAAATGAGGTGGTATATATGTCAGAAGAAATGAAAACAGTAGAACAGCTGCAGGAAGAAATTGCCAAGCTGAAACAGGAATTGGCCGATTTGAAATCCAGTCAAGCCCCGGCTCAGGAAGCTGAGGCCGTTGCCGCGGCCGACCAGGAAATTCCCGGCGGCGAAAACGAAATGGCCCTGCAGGTTCTCCAGACGATTGAACAGTCTACAGATGATGTAGACGTTAAGGTTGAAACGCTGTGCCGCTGGGCCGCGGCCCGTGCCGGTGCGATTGTCGTTGCGCCGCTGCTGGGAACGGTGGCTCTCATGGCAAACGAAGTATATCTCGTCAGCCGCATCGCCCGCATTTACAACGTCAAGCTGACCGAACGGGCTCTCATCGCTTTCCTCGGTGCTGTAGGCAGCCGCATGATCGGCACGCTGCTCACGACGCTCATCCCGTTCAGCGTTATTCAGGTTCCCGTTGCCGTAGGCATTACGTACAGCCTGGGCCGCGTGACGCAGCGATGGATGAAGGACGGCATGCCCAGTGATATGACGCCGTATGTCGAAATGATGGGCGAATGGAAGGACAAAGCCCGCGAACAGGTCGACCGCCTGCGTGAAAATCCCTTGAAAAACGTTCCTCTCGGCGACGAAACCGTCGATTTCATCAAACGGTGGGGCGGTACGGCTGCGGAAAAATTCCAGGACGTCAAGGAAAAGGGCCAGGAATTATACCACAATGTCCGCCATAAGGACGATTTAGTAGAAGAAATTATCGAAGAAAAAGCGGCGGAAGACGCGGCGAAGGCCGTCGCTGCAGAAACGGCGGACGAAGCTGCCGACGATGCGGCGGAACAGGCTGCGGCCGCCGAAACAACGGAAGAAGAAAAGAAGACTACGGTAGAAGAACAGGTCAAGGCCGCCGTAGAAGACGCCAAGATTCCGCTGGATTAAAAAAGGGACGATGCGTATGTGGAAACTGCTGAGTTTTTTCGCCCGTTTTTATACGCCGGGAAAATTTATTCGCTTTATACGGGGAACGGGGCGGCGCCTTCATTTCCTGCCCAAGCTGATGACGATTTTTTACTGCATGCAGGATAAGGATACGCCGAAGTTCGTCAAGCTGGCCCTGATGGGAGCCCTGGGGTACGTCATACTGCCTTTGGATTTGGTATCCGACGCCTTTATCGGCATCGGCTGGCTCGACGACGCCGCCGTCGTAGCGGCGGCCCTGCGCTTGGCCGGAACGTATGTCAAGCCGGAGCACCTGGAAAAGGTACGCCGCATGTTTCCCTTTGCCAACGTGTGACGAAATAGACAATTCCGATACGGATATCCGTGTTGGGATTGTCTATTTCTCATGAATTGGCGAAATTCCTTTGACAAACATACCTACTCATCGTAAAATGATGTGAGTATGCTATATAGGAGGATGAATTGGCATGGTTACTGTTACTGAAAAAGTGCGGTTTTATGAAACCGATATGATGGGAATCGCCCACCACTCCAACCACATCCGCTGGTTTGAATGCGGCCGCTGCGAGTATTTAAAGCAGGCCGGCATAGACTTGTTCGAGCTGATGGACGAGGGCATATTATTTCCCATAAAGAACGTCTCCTGCGAGTACGTCAGCCCCATTAACTACGCCGATACCATCGTGATTGAAACGCGTCTGACCCGTCTGTCGCGGGCCCAGATGACGTATTCATACCGCATTGTGCGCAAGGAAGACGGCGTCCTGCTGGCCGTCGGCACGTCGCAGAACGTGTTTACTCATAAGGATACGGGGACAGTGGCCCGCTTGGACGACAGGCATTACAATAAATTGAAAGCATGGTATGAGCGGGAGGAAGCTTCTGCCCAATAATGGAGGAATGACAAGTGGAGCGGAATAGACAGCCTATCGGCGTATTCGATTCCGGCGTCGGCGGTTTGACTGTCGTAAATAAGCTGCGCATGCTGCTGCCTCATGAAAATATCATTTATGTCGGCGATACGAAGCGCAATCCCTACGGTTCGCGCACGCCGGAAGAAATATTTTCATATACGAGAGATATACTGCGTTTTATGAGCGAAAAAGAGGTCAAGCTCGTCGCTATCGGCTGCAATACCGTAACGGCCGTGGCCTACGAGACGGTGCGGAAAGAAGTGCCGTATCCCCTCATCGGCATGAGCCGCGGCATTCGTACGGCCCGGGAAATCAGCGCCAAGAAAAAAATCGCCGTCTTCGCGACGGAGTTGACGATTGCCAATCACAGCCATAAAAAAATGGCTGCGGCCATCGATCCGGACATCGAAATTGTAGAACAAGCTTGCCCGGCCTTGGCCAACCTTGTCGAGCGGGGCGTCCTGTCCGGCGAGGAGATCATGGAGCCCCTTCGTCGATATACGGCCCCGGTCATTGCGTCCGGAGCCGATACGGCCATTTTCGGCTGCACGCATTTTCCCTTTGTGCAGCCATTATTCGAAGAGCTGTGCGGCGATACGATTGCCTTTGTAGACCCGGCTCACGAAATGGCTTTGCAGACGCTGGAAGTATTAAAGAAGGGCGGCCTTCTCAACCACGACCGCCTGCCGGGATATCTGCGCCTTTGCTTTACCGCCGAGGCCCGGCGCGGCGGCAAGCTGGCCGAGCATCTCATTCCGGCCAACGAATTTACAGTTGAAGAAATATCCTTTGCCTGAGGGCGGAGAAAATTACGGCCTTATCATGCAGATAAGGCGTCGAAAAGGAGTCTTGCGCCGTGTTATTGTATGTATTGATCAACATCGTCATTGCTGTTATCGGCATCGTCGCCGTATTGTACCTGCTGTTCCGCTTATTTGCCTGGAGACAGGGCGACGCCCGCTTCGTCATCGAGGCGCGCCGCCGCAAGCCCTTTGAGCTGAAGCAGATGACGGCCGATACGGCTGTCTTTGAAACGGAAGTGCCCTTTCATAACGCTGGCCGTCAGTTAGGCACGATTATGGATTTTTATCCCCGTACGCTGCTGCCGAGAGAACAATACGACAAATGTGTCGTCCATTCGCAGCTGGCTAATACGGCAGCTGAACGGGACGACAACTATTGGGAATCTGTCATTTACTATCCTGGAAAAGGAAGCAGCCTTCGCGTTACCATTGCCCTCGTCAGCAAGAGCGGCAATATCCGCGAAGATTTGAAGACCTTCCCTGACATGCCCATCGATTTGGTATACCAGGTCGTGTCGAGAAGCGAATGGTACATCCACAAAGCCCGCATCACCCTGAAGGCTTCGGAAGTACAGCACGCATTGGAACTGCATTAGGAGGTATATGGAAATGGCAGAATTAGAACTTGTACCGATTAAGACGAGAATCCTTACGGATAAAGATGACATTGTCGATGCCATTGAAGAATATGCGAAGGATATTGTCGGTCCCGACGATATCGTATGCACGGCCGAAAGCGTCGTAGCGATTACGCAGCGCCGCTATACGCGCCCGGAAGAGCTGACGCCGTCGTGGCAGGCCCGTCTCATGCGCCGCTTCGTTCCCGGCGAAGGCAGCATGGCAAGCCTCTACGGCATGCAGGCCGCTATGGAGCTGGAAGGGGAGTGGAAGATGCTGTTCTGCTTTATCATCGGCTTCCTGGCCAAATTAATCGGTAAAAACGGCGTTTGGTACCAGCTGTGCCGCCAGGCTTCCCTGACGGACGATGTTACGGGCACGATGCCGCCTTTTGACAAATGCATCGTCTACGGGCCGGCTGAACCGGATAAGGTAGCAGAAAAGATTAAGCAGCGCCTGGGCTGCTACGGTGCCTGTGTCGCCGACGTCAACGACTTGAAGCGCTCTGCCGTCCTCGGTCATTCGAAAGGCCTCAATCCCAGCGAAATCGCCCGTATTCTTATCGACAATCCCTTCGGAAACGCTTCGCAGAAAACCCCTATCGTCGTAATCAAGAATTACGCGAAGTTCGTTCATCAGAAGCCCGAACCTGCGGCGGCAAACTAAGGAGTGACGACGGAACTTATGAAACAGACAATCGTCCTGGCAACCCATAACGCCGGAAAAATACGGGAATTTAAAAGTGTATTGGAGCCCTTGGGGTATACGGCGACAGCTGTCCGCGACTTGTGTCCCCAGCTGCCGGAACCGGAAGAAACGGGAAAGACCTTTGAAGAAAACGCTCGTCTGAAAGCGGCGTATTACATGAAGGCTACAGGGCTTCCCTGCCTGGCCGACGATTCCGGCATCATCGCCGACGCCTTAGGCGGCCGGCCCGGCGTCTATTCGGCCCGCTATGCCGGCCCGGAATGCGACGATGAAAAGAACAACCAAAAGCTGATCGACGAATTGTCGGCCTTTCCGCCGGAAGAGCGGACGGTTCATTACGCCTGCGTGCTGGCCCTGCTGTTTCCCGACGGACGGGAAATCGTCAGAGAAGGCCGCTGCAGTGGCGTGCTGCGTGATTTTTATGCCGGTACGAACGGCTTCGGCTACGACCCGTTGTTTTACGTGCCGGAAAAGGGCAAGACCATGGCCGAGATGACGATGGAAGAGAAAAATGAAATCAGCCATCGGGGCAAAGCACTGGAGCTGCTCGTCGAGGCTCTGTCATGACGCCTATCCGCATAGGCGTCGTCAGTGACAGCCACGGCCGCTTTCGTCCGCTGGAACGCATGGTATCGCAGGCGCCGGACGTGGCGGCTTGGATACACTGCGGCGATTACAGCGACGACGGCGACGATTTAGCTATATATACAGGCGTGCCCGTATATTCTGTCAGGGGCAACAACGATTTTATGAGCGACGCGCCGGCGTGCCGTAAGGTGACCATCGGCGGCGTAAATATCATCGCCGTTCACGGTCACCAGTGGTACGGCGATGCGCGGCTGGCCAAGCTTCGGCAGCTAGGCCGGGAACACGAGGCCCGGCTCGTCCTGTTTGGGCATACGCACCGTCGCTTTTGCCGACGCGACGACGATATGGCCATCGTCAATCCCGGCAGTATTTCCCTGCCCCGCGACGGCAGGGTGGGCACGTATGCCGTGTGCGCCATAGACGACGGCGTGCTGACGGATATACAGTTTTATGAACTGACAAAGTAACTTTTATTTGGAAATTTTATTGAAAAGGTATGATGAAATGGCAACGAAAACGAATAAATTAAAATTGTATGGCTTCAATAATCTGACCAAAACGCTGAGCTTCAACATATACGACATTTGTTATGCCGTCAGCGAAGAGTCGCGCCGCCAGTATATCGAATATATTGATGAACAATATAACGCAGAACGGCTGACGAATATTTTAAAAAATGTCTCGTCCATTATCGGCGCCAATATTTTGAATATTGCCAGCCAGGATTACGATCCGCAGGGGGCCAGCGTGACGATCCTCATTTCGGAAGAGCCTGTCGAACCGGCCGACGCCGACGTAGTTTGTCATCTGGATAAGAGCCATCTGACGGTTCATACGTATCCGGAAAGCCATCCTCAGAAGGGGATCATGACTTTCCGCGCCGATATCGACGTATCGACGTGCGGTCGTATTTCTCCTCTCAACGCGCTGAATTACCTGATAGACAATTTCGATTCCGACATCGTAACCCTCGACTACCATGTCCGCGGCTTTACCCGCGACTTGAGCGGCAAGAAGCTGTTCATCGATCACCGCATTAATTCCATCCAAAATTACATTTCCCAGAGTACGCGCAGCCGCTATAATATGATAGACGTCAACGTATATCAGGAAAATATCTTCCATACGAAAATGATGCTGAAGGATTTTGATTTGAACAATTACCTGTTCAACATGACGGCTGACCAGCTGACAGAACGGCAGCGCAATCAAATCCGCAAGCTCGTATATCAGGAAATGCTGGAAATATTCAACGGCCACAATATGCCGACGATGCGTTAATTTTTTATCTCTATGAACAAAACTGCCTGTTGTCTTAAAATAAGATGGCAGGCAGTTTTTCTTTTATAATCTTGATACTCATGGTATAATACCTGTAACATCCAATAGACAGAAAGGAGCTGGTTTCCTGTGAATATAGTGCTGCAACTCCGTCGGCGAAGTGTCGACAGTATCCGCCGCTTTACGGTGCCGTTTATCATTTCCCTATTATTGTTTGCCGATGTAGCCTATCTGACTTGCTGGCCGTCGGACGAAAAGTGGCTTGTCTATGGCGCTATATCTCTGTGTATTGCTGCTATGTTTTCTGTCTGGTGGCAGCTGGTATTGGAAGTACGCCGGATTAGGGGGGCGAAGGCCTGGTTATGGCAAGGCGCGTCCCTTGTCGTATGGGCTGGCTCGTACGGTACGTGGATGGCCGTACAGGACATGACCTATATCATCTTATATGGCTCCGGTATATTTCTGGCCTTGACAGCCGGTATTCTGGCCTGGCTGACGTATTATGCCGGTGAAAGCGCCTTCAACCGCGTATTCTGCGGCGCCCTGCAGGCCGTCGGCGTCGCCGTCGTCGCTGACATATCCCTGTCTATTTGCGCCATGGCTCTGCAGACGCTGCTTCAGCTGTCCTTATCTTTTTCCAACTTGTACGCATTGATTTTCTATGCGTCGTTTTTGGTCGTCGGGTGGAACGTATTCTTATCGTCTGTTCCCGAGCCGGGACGGCCGGCTGCACCGTCCAAGCCCTTCGGCAGCGTCATGGCTTACGTCGTCGTACCGGTTTACGGCGTATTGCTGGCGATTCTGTACATATACATCGCCATGATTTGCTTTAAGGGAGAAATGCCCGTAGGGAAGATGAATTGGTTTGCTTCCATTGCGCTGCTGGTATATGCTTTTTGTTATTTGACTTGCAGTAATTATGACAATCATGTCTGGCTACTGCGTTACCGCCGTTGGGGCGGCCTTCTCCTCATTCCTGTCGTAGCTGTACAACTTTGGGGCGTGTATATTCGTCATGAAGCTTATGGATTGACGGAGCTGCGCTATTTGTCTATGGCCTGCACGGCCTTCGGCATCGCCGTGATCCCGGCGGCCCTGCGCCGCTTGTCCGGAACCTGGCTGTTTCTATTGGCCGCCGGTATGACGCTGGTCATTTCCATAACGCCTTTGAACGTACTGGACGCCCCGTACCGCAGTCAGGAAAGGCGGCTGCTGGCGATGATGGAAGAAAAGGGAATGCTTCAAAACGGCGTGGTCTCAGACGCGGCGGATATGTCCCGTGAAGATAAGGAAGAAATATACAGCACGTACCGCTACGTGAAGAGCTATACGGGCCAGAGGGACCCGACTGTTGAAGTTATTCTGCAATCGCCGGTCATGGAATCTCTCCGCTATGCCGGTCCTCATTATCGGTCGCGGTATTTCATCAATGACAGTACGGCTGTATCGGTAGCCGGATACACAGCAATGTACGTCGTGGAAAAGACGGCCGGTAAGGACGGCATGCTCACGGTTCAAACGCAGAGGGGAGACGTAGCGATTTCCCTGCTGCCCTATGCCGAACAGCTGTGCCGACAGTACGAAGGCGCCGGTCAGATGGCCAATCAAAATGTGGCAAACCTGTATCTCCTTCCCGACGACGGCCATTATCTCTTTATACGCACGATGAATGTCGATTTGGCCGACGATGCTATCCAGAGCATTTCCATATCAGCCATTCTGTTGGAAAAATAAAGTTGCCTCAGGCCGTAGTCATGGTATAGTATACATAGATGGACATGAAGGAGTGTTATATATGGATACGAAGAAAAAACTATGCAAAATCGGTGAAAAAATGAAGGAAGCTGGTCTCGTCGCCGCCTGCGACGGCAATATCAGCTTCCGAAACCCTAATGGAACGATCGTCATTACGCCGTCGGGCCTGCCGAAGGGCGAATTGAAGCCGTCTCAGCTTCTGGTCATGGATATAAACGGCAAGGTGATAAAAGGAGAAGGAAAGCCGTCGTCGGAAACGCCTCTTCATTTGGAAATCTATAAGGCTCGTCCCGATGTCAATGCTATTATCCACGCCCATCCCATCGTCGCCACCGCCGTGACCGTTGCCGGATTAACCTTTCCCAGCACTATTGTGACTGAAGGCGCTATCGTCCTGGGGAAATCCGTACCGACCGTGCCGTACGCCGCGCCGGGCAGCGCTGAATTGGGCAAGGTCTGTGCCGAATACGCCAAGAAGGTCGACGTATTCCTCATGGAACGCCACGGTGCGACAGCTCTGGGTAAAGACCTGAAGGAAGCCCTGTACCGTATGGAAACGCTGGAAGCCGTCGCCAAAGTCTACCGGGCGTCGCTGGCTTTCGCCGTCAATTCCCGGGCCCTGCAGGATATCAGCCGCAGCCAAGAGCTGGCGTCGTTTTTCCTGCGCTAGTCAATTCAGATTAGATGTTAAGCAAAAAGCTGTTCAATCCATCGTCGGCTGAACAGCTTTTTTGTATACGCAATTTATCTTTTTCAGATTTTTTCTTTTGATAAGAAATTATCCCTTCGATGAATCTTATCAAGGACTCAGCGTAGGGGATACGTTACTTGCTCCAGTCCTTCGGCTCTACGACGTAAGTCGTTTGGTTTTCAAAGACGACGAAGCCCGGCGCAGCATGGGCCGGCTTTTTGACATTGCGCACAAGGGCGCAATCTACTTCGGCCTTCGATGTGCCGCGGGCCTTGCTGTAATAGGCGGCCATCTGAGCGGCCATTTCGATTTGCTCGTCTGTCGGCGTTACGTTGTGGCAGGCTAAAATGACGTGGGACCCGGGCTGATTTTTGATGTGGAACCACAAGTCGTAGGGATGGGCTTTCTTCTGGGTCAAAAAATCGTTCTGCCGGTTGTTGCGGCCTACCCAGATGGGGATGCCGCCGGCATCGGCGGTCAGGATTTGCTGAGAAAATTCCCGCTTCATTTTATCCTTGGACGAGGAGGAAATAAGCCCCATTTGCCGCATTTCGGCTTTAATATCGACGATTTCCGCTTTGCTGCCGATGTTGTCCAAGGCGTATTCCAGCGAGTAGAGATACTGGAGATGCTGCTCGTTTTCGGCGATGAGCTCGGCCGATTTCTGCTTGCGGTTGCGCATCTTCGTGTAGCGCTTGTAATAACGGTTGGCATTGTCCGTCATGGAATAGGCCGGTTCGAGGGGAATGGTAATCGGTTCCTGCTGCTCCGACAGGAGATTGGCAACGGTGACGCTCTTTTCGTGATCGTGCTTTTCGTAGGCGTAAATCATGAGCAGGTCGCCGTAAAGCTTATAAGTATCCATCTTATCCGTTTCTTTCAATTCGGACGAAATGCGCTTGATCTTTTTCTTTTGTTTTTCAATAAGCTTGGCGACGCGCTTCTGCATCTCTTCCTGCTCGCCGTTGAGGCTGCCCTTGCTAGCGGCCTGATAGTCGTCGAGGTATTCTTCGATGGACGAGAAGCGGCGGCGCGGATAGGCAGACAAGCTTTGCAGTTCCAGGGGGAAGATGATTTCTTTTCCCTTGACCGTATAAACGAAGGCTCCCGATACGCCGTCAAGCTCTTGGCCCAGGCGTTCGATACAGCGGCACCAGGAGAATTTGTCGGCCGGCGACAGGTCCTGGACGAGGGCGTTTTTATCGAGGCCGCTTCGGACGGCCAATTCGTCGAGGACGACGGTGCTCATGCCGTTGAACCGCTTGAGCATCCACTTTCCCAAGGGTTCATCCGTACCCGTTTCCATCATGGCGGCTAATTCTTCGGCGGAAAAGTCGAAGGGGTTCATGCGCATGAAGTTAGGCGGGAAATCATAGGGCTCCTTGGGGAAGATAGTACGCAGGGCCTGCTTGTCCTTGCGGGTCTTGATGAGAGCTTCGATGATGACGCCGTCTTCGGTGAAGATGACGTTGCTGTATTTGCCCATGAGCTCGACGTGGATCTTCCTCGTCGCCAGCTGGCCCGACGTGTCGAGGACGTCGACGGCAATTTCGATGAGCCGGTCCATGTGGAGCTGGCTGATCGAGGCGATGCGGCCGTTTTCATAATATTTGCGCAGAAACATGCACAAGCCCGTCGGCACGTCCGGCGTCGGCGGCATCTGCCGCGCGACGTACAGCCGAGGCGAATCATCCAAGGTCATGATGAGGTGGTGGACTCCCGTATCGTTGAACACGCGGAAGTAAAGAGAGCGGTTGTCCAGCTGGTATATTTTGGAAATCTGACCGCCCTTTAATATATCTTTTAATTCATTGGTAATACAATGAAGCGTAATGCCATCGAGATTCATAATGACAACTCCTGTTCTTTTACAAAATTACTCTATTCTGACATCATACCATAAATACGGGGCCGTGAGTAGATAGGCTTGCGGCCGGGCGCGGATTTTGAGGGGAAAAGTCGGCCTTTTGCGTAAAAGTATATAGACCTGCGGCCGGATTTACGTTATACTAATACATTAGATAGAACGATGCTGTAGAGGAGGTCATCATAGTGCGCAGTATGACCGGCTTCGGCCGAGGTACGTACAGCGATGAGCACGTCAGCGTGACCATTGAAATGCGTGCCGTCAACCAACGATTTTTAGAGTTAAACATCCGCATGCCCCACGCCTATCTGGCGCTGGAAGATAAATTGCGGAAAAGTATAAAGGAGACGCTGCACCGCGGCAAGGTCGACGTATACGTCACCGTCGGTGAGCTGACGCCGGCGGCGCCGCAGATCCGCATCGACTACGCGGCCCTGGCAGCCTGCAAGGCGGCGATGGACGACGTAAACCAGTCGCTGTTCGGCGGAGAAAAGACGACGCTGCCGCTGATCATGGGCTTGACTAAGGATTGGTTCGTTCAGGAACCGCCGGCAGTCAACGCCGAAGAGGTATGGCCCGTCTTCGCCCAGGCCCTGCAGGGCGCCTTGGACGGCATGGTCGCCATGCGGGACAAGGAAGGAGCTAATATCCGCCGCGACTTGCTGGCGCGGACCGACAGGATGGCGGCTATGATCGAGGCCATTGAAGCGAAGAAAGAAGACGTCGTCGCCCGCTATAAGGAACGGCTGGAGAAGAAAATACTGGCCCTGTTCGATGCGGCCCGCCAGGTTCCCGACCAGGATCGGCTGCTGCAGGAAGTAGCTACATACGCCGACAAGGTGGATTTTACGGAAGAAGTTGTACGCTTCCGCAGCCATGTGGTACAATTAAAGGGCTTTCTGGAACAGGACGGTGACGTAGGCCGCAAGCTTGATTTCCTCATCCAGGAACTGAACCGGGAAGTCAATACGATTGGCTCGAAGGCCAACGACACCGACGTGACGGAATATGTCCTGCAGCTGAAAAACGAAATCGAAAAAATCCGCGAACAGGTGCAGAATATCGAATGATGGTGAGTCTATGAATTTCAACTTATTGAATATAGGGTTCGGCAACATGGTAATGGGCAGCAAAGTCGTAGCCATTATCAGCCCCGAATCGGCGCCGATTAAGCGCATGGTGCAGGAAGCGCGGGAGCGCAATACGCTCATCGACGCGACCTTCGGCCGCAAGACCCGTTCGGTCCTTATCATGGACAATGGGCAGATCATCTTATCGGCCCTGCAGGCGGAAACCATTTCCCACCGCATTTTGCAGGTCGACGGGGAAGACCAGGAAGAACCAGAAGAAGATTTATAAGAGAGGATGGAGCGACCATGATCGATTCAGGTCTGCTTATCGTCGTCTCCGGCCCGTCCGGCGCCGGCAAGGGGACGATATGCGACGCACTGCGGGAGCATTTTCCCAATATCCATTATTCTATTTCTATGACGACGCGCCAGCCGCGGCCGGGCGAAGAAGACGGCGTCAACTATTATTTTACCGACAACGGCCGTTTTGAAGAGCTGCTGAAGGAAGACGCGTTCTTGGAACACGCCAAGGTATACGACCATTATTACGGCACACCGAAGGAATACGTATACCAGATGCTCCGTCAGGGCAACCACGTCATGCTGGAAATCGACATTCAGGGAGCTATGCAGGTGAAGGAAAAATATCCCCAAGGTGTCTTTATCTACATCGTTCCGCCGAGTAAGGCCGTCCTGGAAGAACGGCTTCGGGGACGCCATACCGACTCGGACGACGTCATCGCCGCGCGGCTGGCGAAGGCCCGGAACGAGCTGGAATGGATTGATAAATACGACTATGTCATCGTCAACGACGATCTGGGCGAAGCGATTCAGAAGGCTGCCGCCGTGCTGAAAGCAGAGGAGTGCCGAGTCATGCGCAACGCCAACTGTATCGAAGAGACCAAGCAGGCGTATCAATAGAAATTTGTATGCAGTAAAAGAGGAGAGATGTTCTTATGTTGATTAAACCGACGTTGGAATCGTTAATGAAAAAAGTAGACAGCAAATACACCTTAGTTACGCTGGCGGCAAAACGGGCCCGCGAATTGACGGACGGCGACGAACCGCTCGTAGACGTAGAAACGACGCGCGTCGTTTCCATCGCGATGGAAGAAATCGATCAGGGCAAGATTACCTATGAAAAGCCTCAGGGCGGCATTAAATAATTGCGGAGGATAGTATCGCCATGTTATTAGAAAACAAGAAAATCGTCTTGGGTATCAGCGGCGGCATCGCCGCGTTTAAGGCCGCTGAAATCGCCAGCATGCTGCGCAAGCGCGGCGCCGAAGTCAAGTGCATTATGACCGATCATGCGGCGGAGTTTATTACGCCGCTGACGATGCGGGAAATTTCCGGCAACCCCGTCGCCGTATCCATGTTCGGCGATATTCCCGAATTTAACGTCGAACACATCGCCCTGGCCCAGTGGGCCGACGTATTCGTCATCGCCCCGGCTACGGCCAACGTCATCGGTAAAATTGCCGGCGGCATTGCCGACGATATGCTGACGACGACGGTCATGGCTACGACGGCTCCCGTCGTCATCGCCCCGGCTATGAACAGCAACATGTACACGAACCCCATCGTGCAGAAAAATATCGCCGCCCTCAGAGAGTACGGCTATGAAATCATCGAGCCTGCTACAGGTCATTTGGCCTGCGGCGTTACCGGCGTCGGCCGCCTGCCCGAACCGGAAGATATTGTCGACTATATTGAATTTGCAGCCTGCCGGACGAACCTGCTGAAAGGAAAGAAGGTCATCGTCACGGCCGGCGGCACGCGCGAGCCTATCGACCCGGTCCGCTTTATCGGCAACCATTCCAGCGGCCGCATGGGCTTTGCCATCGCTAAAGCCGCAGCCTTTGCCGGCGCAGACGTCACCTTGGTCGCCGGCAGCAACGACCATCTGAAGACGCCGGCCGGCGTAGCGCGCCGCATCGACGTAGGCAGCACCAACGACATGAAGGCCGCCGTCGATTCGTATTACGACGACTGCGATCTGGTCATCAAGTCGGCTGCCGTCGCCGATTACCGTTCGGCTCATCCGGCAGCGAATAAGATCAAGAAATCCGACGAAACGCTGACCTTGACGATGGCTAAAAACCCGGACATCCTGTACGGCTTGGGCCAGCGCAAGGCCCATCAGGTTCTCATCGGCTTTGCTGCCGAAACAACGAACCTCATCGAGTACGGCACGGCTAAGTTAAAGAAGAAGAACCTCGACATGCTCGTCGCCAACGACGTCAGCGCCGAAGGGGCCGGCTTCCAGGGCACGACGAATATCGCCACCTTCCTGTTCCCTGACGGCTCGATGGAAAAGCTCGAGAAAATGGACAAGGAAGACCTGGCGGCGGTCATCGTAGAACGGGCCGCGGCGATTTTAGCCAAAAAAAATCAGTAATCGAGGCCATGATTTTTCGAATAGGTCTTGCATAATTCTTCTTGTTAGTATACAATAGGTCAAGTGAATAAAATATTTAACCATCAAGAGCTGTGGAGGGATTGGCCCGATGATGCAGCAGCAACCTTCAGTGAATGAAAGGTGCTAAATCCAACAGTGTAGCGTACTGAAAGATGGGCTGATACATACCCCTCTTTTCAGAGGGGATTTTTTTTGAACGCATAAGGAGGATATAATGGCAAAGAATCGTGAATTTTTTACGTCTGAATCCGTAACCGAAGGCCATCCCGACAAAATGGCCGACCAAATTTCTGACGGCATTTTGGATGCAATTTTGGAAAAAGATAAAAACGCCCGCGTCGCCTGCGAAACCCTCGTAACGACAGGTATGGTACACGTCGTAGGCGAAATCTCCACGACGTGCTACGTAGATATTCCGCACATCGTACGCGAAACGGTCCGCAATATCGGTTATACCCGCGCAAAATACGGCTTTGACTGCGATACGTGCGGCGTCCTCGTTTCCCTGGACGAACAGTCCCCGGACATCGCCATGGGCGTTGACGAAGCGCAGGAAAAGAAATCCGGCACGACGGATAAATTCGACTCGATCGGCGCCGGCGACCAGGGCATGATGTTCGGCTACGCGACGAACGAAACGGACGACTACATGCCGCTGCCGATTTCTCTGGCTCACCGCCTGTCCCGCCGTCTGGCCAAGGTCCGCAAGGACGGCACGCTGCCGTACCTCCGTCCGGACGGAAAGACGCAGGTAACGGTCGAATACGAAGACGGCAAGCCTGTCCGCATCGACACCATCGTCATTTCGGCTCAGCACAGCCCGGAAGTTACGCGCGAACAGATTGAAAAAGATTTGCTCGAATACGTCATCAAACCGGAACTTCCCGAAGGCTTGTTCGATGACCAGACGAAACTGTTCATCAACCCGACAGGCCGCTTCGTCATCGGCGGTCCTCAGGGCGACTCCGGCCTTACGGGCCGCAAGATCATCGTCGATACCTACGGCGGCATGGCTCGTCACGGCGGCGGCGCTTTCTCCGGCAAGGACCCCACAAAGGTAGACCGCTCGGCAGCTTACGCAGCCCGCTATGTGGCGAAGAACATCGTAGCCGCAGGCTTGGCGGATAAATGCGAAATCCAGCTGGCCTATGCCATCGGCGTAGCCCATCCCGTTTCTATCCACGTAGAAACCTTCGGTACGGGCAAAGTCGAAAACGAAAAGATTGTCGAATTGATCCGCAAACACTTCGACCTCCGTCCGGCCGGCATCATCGAAATGCTCGACTTGCAGCGCCCGATTTACAAACAGACGGCCGCTTACGGTCATTTCGGCCGCAACGATCTGAACCTGCCTTGGGAACAGCTTGATAAAGCCGACGTTCTCCGTCAGGAAGCCGGCTTATAAAACTGGGCCATCTCAGAGGAATCATGCCTTCCAGGTGGCATGGCTGAATTAAATATGATACAATGTATAGGGGCTTGCTTCGTCAAGTCCCTATATTTATGTTATATAAACGCAGGAGCAGGGGTATGACAGCAGACATCATCATCAATACGACGGCCAAACGGCTGCAGCAGACCTTTTCCTATATCGTCCCGGACGGCATGGCTGTGCACGTCGGCAGCCGCGTGCAGGTTCCCTTTGGACGGCGGCAGGAAGAAGGAATCGTCGTCGCCGTCAGCGAGAGGAATGCAGGCGAATATGCATACGAGCTCAAGCCGATCAGCACCGTGCTGTCGGCGCAGGCGGGGTTTCAGGAAGAAATGATCGAAACGGCTTCCTGGATCAGCCGGTATTATCTCTGCAGCCTTGCCGACGCCCTCCGCCTGTTCATGATAGAAAAGAAAGGTCTGGAAGTCCGTCTGTATATTACGGTTGGAACGAAGGCTCCCGCGACAGCGGAAGATGCCGCTGTCGCCGCGTACGTCCAAACGAAGGACCAGGTGGAAAAAGCGGCGCTGGCGCGGAAATTCGGCGCCAGGCAAGTAGACGATCTTCTTGCGGCAGGCGTACTGCAGGTAGAAAAGGGCTGGAAAAATAAAATATCCGATAAAACGGAGAAGTGGCTGTCCTTTGTGCGGGACGACGCCGACGGCCTGCTGGCGAACCGAAGGCGGCAAGCAGCCTTGCTGGCTGAATTAAAGCAAGCAGGCAGCGCGCCCGTGTCTTCCTTTATCGAAAAAGGATACAGTGCCGACGTCATACGCCGCCTCTGCGGTACGGGACTGGCAGCTATCAGCGAAAGAGACGTCCGAACGAGGCAGCTGCTGCCGACGTTAGGTCAGAGCCATCCGCTGACGCTGACAAGCGAGCAGGCCCGGGCCGTACAGGCCGTCCGCGGCGACGCGACGGGGCGCACTTATGTGCTGCACGGCGTTACGGGGAGCGGCAAGACCGAAGTGTATATGCAGCTGGCCGAAGACGTATTGCGGCAGGGAAAGCAGGTCATCGTCCTCGTGCCGGAAATCGCCCTGACCGGCCAAATCGTAAGGCAGTTTGTCCGCCGCTTCGGAAACGACGTCGTCGTCATGCACAGCCAGCTCTCGAAGGGCGAACGGAAAAACAACTGGCTCCGCATGCTCCGCGGCGAAAGCCACATCTGCATCGGAGCCCGCTCGGCCGTCTTTACGGCGGCGCAGCATCTCGGCCTCGTCATCGTCGATGAAGCTCACGACAGCTCGTACAAGCAGGAAGAATCGCCGCGCTATCATGCCGTCGCCGTAGCGCAGAAGCGCGCCGCCTATTACTGCTGCCCGGTTATATTGGGCAGCGCCACGCCTTCGGTCAGCGATTATTACGCAGCCCTGCAGGGAGAATATACGCTGCTGGAGCTGAAAGAACGCATCCACGGCCGGCCCTTGCCGACTGTAACCATTGCCGACATGCGCGACGAACTGGCCAGGGGCAACTACCGCGTCTTGTCGGACGCTATGGTTTCCCTGCTGGAAGAAACGCTGGCAGCCAGGCAGCAGGCTATCATCCTGCTGAACCGCCGCGGATTTGCCACCTTCGTCATGTGCCGCAAGTGCGGCTACGTCGTCAAATGCGACACCTGCGACGTGCCCATGGTCTACCACAAGCAGAGCGACCACCTGCAGTGCCACTACTGCGAGGCGTCCAAGCCGATTCCGACGGTATGTCCGGCCTGCGGCAGCAAGTATATCAAGTTTTTCGGAACGGGGACGGAAAAGGTCGAAGAACAGCTGGGCGAGTTGTTTCCCAGCAGCCGCGTCGTCCGCCTGGACCAGGATACGGCCAGCCGCAAGTACAGCGGCGAGCAGATATTGGAACGGTTCCGGCGGCATGAATACGATATCCTCTTAGGGACGCAGATGGTAGCGAAAGGCCATGACTTTGCCAATGTCAGCGCCGTCGGCATTTTATCTGCCGACAGCCTGCTCAACCTGCCGGCCTATTGGGCTGGCGAACGGACCTTTCAGCTCCTGACGCAGGCCGCCGGACGGGCCGGACGGGGAGACGCGCCGGGCCGGGTCGTCATGCAGACCTATGCGCCGGAGCACTACGTCATTCAGTGCGCGCAGAAGCAGGATTATCACACTTTCTACGAGCAGGAAATCGAATTTCGCCGCGCCCTGCAGTACCCGCCCTTCCATCGCATCATAAAAATCATCCTTACAGACGAAGAGGAGCAGCCCCTGTGGCGGCGGGGAAACGACTTAGCGGCGGCGCTGCAAAGCTGGACGCGCTGGGAACACAGTCCCGTCGAAGTCATTGGCCCTTTTGCCGACATCATCAAGAGGATACGCGGCAAATACCGCCTGGTTATCTTGATAAAAGGCAAATCCCTGGATGATATCAAAGACTATATGCGCCGTGAGCCCCAGTGCTGGGCTTCCGGCGTTGTCATTGACGTGGACCCGTCCTTCTAAAACGAAAAAGCCGTATCTGTAGAGATATGAAAAAATATGATATAATAAAGAGAAAAATGTAAATATACTATAGTAAGCTATGAGGTGAGAGAATGGCAACGCTAAAAATCATTGAAGCCGGCGCGCCTATTTTGAAAGAAACAGCAAAACCGGTTGAACATATTACGAAACACATTAAAAAACTGCTCGATGACATGGCTGAAACCATGTACGCTGCCGAAGGCGTCGGCCTCGCAGGCCCGCAGGTCAACGAATCGCTGCAGCTCGTCGTCCTCGACGACGGCAACGGCTTAATCGAGCTGATCAATCCGGAAATCATCGAGCGTTCGGAAGAAACGGACGACGGAGATGAAGGCTGCCTGAGCGTTCCCGGCTATTACGGCACGGTAAAACGGCATCACCGCATCAAGGTCAAGGCCCTGAACCGCCGCGGCAAAACGGTGATCTATGAGCCTGAAGGATTCCTGGCTCGTATTTTCCAGCATGAAATCGATCATTTATACGGTACGCTTTTTATTGAAAAAGCAGAAAATTTACGGAGAATAGGCTAATGGCATCGTTACGAATCGTATTTATGGGGACGCCCGATTTTTCCGTGCCGTCCCTGCAAGCACTGCACGATCAGGGCTTTGACATCGCCGCAGTGTACAGCCAGCCCGATAAGCAGCGGGGCCGCGGGAAAAAGGTTTCCTTTTCACCCGTAAAGGAAAAGGCTCTGGAATTGGGGATTCCCGTGCTGCAGCCGGATACGCTGCGGGACGAACAGGTCGTAGCCGAATTGGCGGCATTTCAGCCCGATGTCATCATCGTCATTGCCTACGGCAAGATTTTGCCCAAGGCCGTACTGGATATTCCTAAGTACGGCTGCCTGAACGTGCATGGCTCGCTCCTTCCGAAGTATCGGGGAGCCGCGCCGATCCAGTATGCCGTCAAGGACGGCGAGGCCGTAAGCGGCGTGACGATCATGCTCCTCGACGAAGGCATGGATACGGGGGCCATCCTGAAGAAAGCGGAAATAAAGCTGGACCCGAAGGAAACGACGGGATCGCTCTTCGATAAGCTGTCCGTATTGGGCGCACAGGCGCTGACGGACGTATTGGCCCATATTGAAGAGTATGAACGAAATGCCTGCCCCCAAGACGAATCTCAGGCTACGTATACGGCAAAAATCGACAAGGAAACGGCGCAAATCGACTGGACGCAGGACGCTATTGTCATCGAGCGGCTTATCCGCACCCTTGATCCTCATCCCGGCGCTTATACATGGCTCGACGGCAAACGCCTCAAGGTGTGGAGCGCCGCCGTCGTTGACGGAGCCGACGCTGAACCGGGGACGATCATCGCCGTTACTAAGAAGACCTTTACGGTACAAACCGGCAGCGGCGCGCTGTGCGTGCGTGAAGTACAGCCGGAAAGCCGGAAGCGCATGCAGACGGCCCAGTTTCTCCAAGGCATTTCCTTGCAGCCTGGCGACGTCTTAACGAGGGAGTAAACTCGTGAAGGCAGCGTACAGGCAGACGATTTTATTTTTAAGCGGCGGCGGTATCGCTGCCGCCGTCTTTTTAGCTGGATTTGCCGCCGTCTGCGCGCTGGTCAAACCGGGACTGTCCCTGTATGTGCCGTCCGCAGCGGCTTGGTGGGACTGGGCCGTCCGGCTGTGCTTGGCGGCGGCCGCTGCAGCTTATGGGTTTACGTGGGTCTGTGTACTGGCCGGAACGCCTTCAAACAAGCGGCTTCGCCAGTTGTTATTTGTCTGCCTTCGCGTCCTCTTTTCCCTCGTGCGCTGTATCGGCAAGCTGCTGTATGCGGAAAGCGCCATAAGCCGGGCCTATATCCAGGTCCTGAATCACTTGATCCTGCGCCGTCCGCTCTGCCTGCCGCCGCGGCAAGTCCTGCTGCTGGCGCCGCACTGTCTGCAGTGGGACCAATGCCCTCATAAAATCACGCGGAACGTGCAGAACTGCCGGCGGTGCGGCCGCTGTCCCATCGGCGAGATGACAGCTCTGTCGGAACGCTTGGGCATTTCTTTCGCTGTCGTTCCCGGCGGAACGCTGGCCCGGCAAGTCGTCGCGGCCTGTCGTCCGAAAGCGGTAGTAGCCGTCGCCTGCGAGCGCGACTTGATCAGCGGCATGCAGGACGTAGCGCCTTTGCCGGCTGTCGGCTTGCTGAACAAGCGGCCGAACGGCCCTTGCTTCAATACTGACGTCGATATACGAGCCTTAACAGAAATTTTATCTGCAATGATAGGAGAAGATGCATGAACGTACGTGAAATAGCCCTGCGCAGCCTGCTGGCTATCTGCAAAGACGAAGGATACAGCAATATCGTTGTGTCGCAGGCTATCCAAAAATATAAAATGGAAGACCGGGACCGCCGGTTTTACACGGAATTAGTATACGGCACGCTGCGGTATATCAATTACTTAGACTGGATCGTATCAAAAATCAGCACGCGCAAGCTCAATAAGCTCGATCCCCTGTGTCTGGCCATCGTCCGCTTAGGCTTGTACCAGATATTCGGCATGACCAAGGTGCCCGAGTCGGCGGCATGCAACGAATCGGTCAAGCTGGCGACGCGCCTCGGCAATAAAGGCATGGCCGGTTTCGTCAATGCCATGCTGCGCAGCAGCCTTCGCCGCCGGCAAGAATTTTCCATTCCGACGATGGAAGAAGATCCGCTGCTGCATCTGACGCTGACGTATCATCAGCAGGATTGGCTGGTAAAAGCGTGGATTAAAGAGTACGGCCTGGCTGAAACAGAAGCGCTGTGCCGGTATTTCGACAGTATACCGGTGCTTTGCCTGCGGACAAATACGGCCTGCGTCAGCCGCGACGAGCTCATTGCCCAACTGGCGGAAGAGGGAATTCAGGCTGAAAAAGCAGCCTATGCGCCTGAAGGCGTATATTTGCCGGACATCCCTAACATCGGCAGCGTCAAAGCCCTGAAAAAGGGGCTGGCTATCATTCAGGACGAGCCGTCTCAGCTCGTCGCCCATGTGCTGGATCCTCAGCCTCACGAGCTCATTTTCGACGTCTGCGCCGCGCCGGGAGGAAAGACGACGCACATCGCCGCCCTGGGCGGACCGACCTGTACGGTCTACGGCGGAGATATTTACGAGCATAAGCTGCGCCTCATCGAAAGCAACGCCAAGCACCTGGGCTTGGCCAACGTGCGCACGATTTTGCAGAACGCCTGCACGATCGGCCAGTCCTACGCCGGCCGTGCCGACCGGGTGCTTGTTGACGCGCCGTGCTCCGGCCTGGGAGTGCTGCGCCATAAAATCGACTTGCGTTGGCGCAAGAAGCCCAGCGACTTACGGACTCTGCCGGTACTGCAGAAGCGCATCCTGGACAGCGCATCCCAATGCGTCAAGCCCGGCGGCGTCCTCGTGTACAGCACCTGCACGATGCACGATGAAGAAAATATCCAGATTGTACGGCAATTTTTGCAGGATCACGGCGACTTCCACTTGGAAAACGCTGCAGATTTCTGCCGCCTGCCGAATCACGACGGGCCGTGCATCCAGCTGCTGCCGCAGCGCGACCACCTGGACGGCTTTTTCATCGCCCGCATGAGAAGAGGAGAGTAATATGGCCGATATATTCGATATGACCAAAACGGAGCTGCAGGAGTTCCTCGTAGCCCGGGGCATGAAAAAATTCCGGGCAGACCAAATCTTTCACTACATCTATAAGCAGCATATTTTTTCCTGGGACGACATGGTCCTGCTGCCCAAGGGCGACAGGGAGAAGCTAAAGGCCGAGCTGCCCATCTGTTTCCCCGAAATCCTGTCTAAGCTGGAGTCGCCGGACGGTCAGACGGTCAAGCTGCTTTTGAGCCTGCACGACGGCAACACCGTCGAAACAGTCCTCATGATGCACGACTACGGCAATTCTATCTGCTTGTCGTCGCAAGTGGGCTGCGCCGTAAACTGCGCCTTCTGCGCTTCGGCTAAAAACGGCTTCGTCCGCAATTTGACAGCCGGCGAAATGGTAGCCCAGCTCATGGCGTTCCGCAAATACGTAACGCCGGATCTTCACTCTATCGTCATCATGGGGACAGGCGAACCCCTGCTGAACTATGACAACGTCGTCCGTTTTATGAAGATGATCCATGAAAAGGACACGCTGTATCTGGGATACCGCAACATGGCCCTGTCGACGTCGGGCATCGTGCCGCGCATGTATGACCTGGCCGACGAAGGCATCCCTATTACGCTGGCCGTGTCGCTCCACGCGCCGAACGACGAGCTGCGCCGCCGCATCATGCCGATTACGGACACCTATCCCGTCGCCGACGTGCTGAAGGCGGCAGACCATTATTTTCAGAAAACAGGCCGCAAGGTGACTTTTGAATACATCCTGATACAGGGCGTAAACTGCAGCACGGCCTGCGCCCGCGAGCTCGCAGAGCTGTTTGGCGGAAAAAATATCCTGATTAACGCCATTCCCATAAATGATAATTACGACGTCGGCCTGTATCGTCCGTCAGCAGGAGAAATCAATTCCTTTATTGCGTATTTGCAGAAACGCGGCATAAACGTCACGCTGCGCCGCGAAATGGGAAGCCAGATCCAGGCCGCCTGCGGGCAGCTGCGTATCAAGCGTGAAAACATTTGACATGTCCTAGGGAATATGATATGAATTATGTGTATGTAATAACAACGCACCGCGAGAGGACGTGAGACTTTGGGCACATACGGCGAATCACGAATCGGTCTGGTGCGCAAGGTAAATGAAGATTCTTTTTATATAAGCCGCGAACGAAACGTCTTGGCCGTCGCCGACGGCATGGGCGGGTACGTCGGCGGCGAAATAGCCAGCAAGACGGCCGTAGAAGCCATCGCCTATTATTTTAAGAACTTTACCTTTGCCGCGCCGGTACAACTGGAAAAAGCTATTCAATACGCAAATTCCTGCATTATCAGCAAGACGATGATCGACCCGTCGCTGGAAGGCATGGGAACGACTATATCTCTCGTAACCCTGGCCAAGCAGCACGCCTTTTGGGGTCACGTCGGCGACAGCCGCATTTACTTGTACCGCGGCGGCCGGCTGCAGCAAATATCCGTAGACCATACGATCGTCCAGGAGCTGCTGGAACGGCATAAAATCACGTCAGAAGAGCTGCAGAACCACCCGCAGCGCCACGTCCTGACCCGCGCCGTCGGCGTCGATAAGACGCTGCTTGTAGACAGCGGCGCCTTTGCCGTAGAGCGGGGAGACCGGATACTCATTTGCTCCGACGGCCTGACGTCGTTTTTGGACGAGCAGGTCCTGCGCGACGCCGTCGGCGATTACAGCCGCAGTGAACGCGATATTATCAACGATCTTTTTGCCCAGGTATACGATAACGGCGCAAAAGACAATGTTACTGCAATTTTAACAACCATATAATCGGGATTGACTACTATGAAAGTGGTGGAGAATCTAAAAATGATTGGTCATATATTAGACAACAGATACAAGATATTGGAGGAAGTAGGCACCGGCGGCATGGCCGTCGTCTACAAGGCCCAGGATATTTTGCTGGACCGTATCGTCGCCGTCAAGATCCTTCTCGCAAAATACGGAGACGACCACGATTTCGTCGTCCGGTTCCGTCAGGAAGCGCAGGCGGCGGCCAAGCTGTCCCATCCCAATATCGTAAATATATATGATGTTGGTTATGACGAAAATGTGCATTACATCGTCATGGAATACGTCCGCGGCGAAACGCTGAAGGAATATATTGAAAAGCACGGCCATCTGCCGATCAATACGTCCATACAGATTACCTTCGATATCGGCGAGGCTTTGGAAAATGCCCATAAAAACGGCATCGTCCACTGCGACATCAAGCCCCATAACATCCTGGTGACTGAAACGGGACGCATCAAAGTCGCCGACTTTGGCATCGCCAGAGCTATAAATTCCAGCGCGACCAACAAGGATGACCACGCCGTGCTGGGCTCCGTCCATTATTTTTCGCCGGAACAGGCCAGCGGCGGCCCCGTAGACGAACGGACGGATATCTATTCCTTGGGCGTCGTCATGTACGAGATGATGACCGGCGTCGTGCCCTTCGAAGGCGAGACGGCAATCAGCGTCGCCCTGCAGCACGTGCAGGATGATATTCCCTTGCCGACGAAGTATAACCGCCGCATTCCCCGACTGGTGGAACAGTGTATTTTAAAGGCCATGGCCAAGAATCCCGACGACCGGTTCCAGTCGATTGCCGAAATGATGTCGGAGCTTCGCTTGTCCCAAGGATTCGTCAATACCAATAAAGGAGCCATGCCGATTATCAAAAATAATTTTGCGACTCAGAAGATTCCGCCGCTGAAATCGCCGGAAGAGGAGCAGAAGAAAAATATCTTTTCCCGCATGCTCGATTCCATCAGCAGCCATTCGAAAAAATCCATTATCATCGGTATGCTCGGCGTCTTTGTCGTCGCGTTTATGTGGGCATTCTTTTCCTTCGGCAATTTCTGGAGCACTCAGGATATTACCGTTCCCGACGTAACAGGCAAGCAGGTGGAAATCGCCAAGGAAATACTGTCCAAGGAACACCTCAACGTTTCGGTCAACGAAATAGAAAGCGATGAAGTGCCTGTCGGCGAGGTCATTACCCAGACGCCGTCGGGAGGGGCCGTCGTCAAGGAAAACCGGACTATTTACCTGACCGTCAGCAAGGGCAATCAAGGCTCGGAAGTCCTCATGCCCGACCTGCGGGACCTGACGCTGGATGAAGCGAAGAAAAAGCTGTCTGAAATCGGCCTGACCATCGGCTCCGTCCATTACGCCGAAAGCGAAAAATATGAAAACGGCAAGATCATCAGCCAGAGCCCGGCCTCGCCGCGCAAAGTAGCGAAGGGCTCGTCGGTCGACGTCATTATCTGCCGCAAGGCCGAAAAGAAGAATGACGCTAAAAACGGACAGGATGCGCCGACCGTCAGCGGCATGACCTTGGATACGGCCATGAAGACCTTGGAAAACGCCGGATATATCGTCGGCAACGTGACCAATCTGGATGCGTCCAAGGACAACGCCCTGGCTAAGGTTGTCAAACAAAGTCCGCGCAGCGGCAACGTCGTCGATTTGACTGTCGAATACGGCGCAGCGGCGGCTGTTCCCGACGGCAGCGCCAATAATCAGGAACCGGCCGGCACGCCTCATTACGGCACGGTGAATATCAGCGTTCCTTCCGGCGCGTCGAGTCAGCACGTGCAGATCGTCGTGACGGACGACAACGGCACCCGTGTCGTCTATGACAAGAACCAGTCCGGCGGCGACAGCATTACTAAAAATATCAGCGGCGTAGGCAAGACCCGCGTCAAGGTATATATCAACAATTCGTTAGTACAGGATCAGTACATTTAATTGAAGGAGGATCATGACTACAGGCCGCGTTATAAAAAATTACAACGGATATTACTACGTAGATATCGGCGCCGGACAGCTCGTCGAATGCCGTCGCCGGGGAAAGGTCAAGGCGAAGATACTCGTCGGAGATGAGCTGGAAATTACGGAATTAGGCGGCGGAAAGGGCGTTGTCGAAAAGCAGCTGCCGCGGCGGAACAGCCTCCGCCGCCCGGCCGTGGCTAACATCGATCAGATGTTTGTCATCATGGCGGCGCAATCGCCGGACCCCAATCAGTTTCTCGTCGACAAGCTGCTCATGACCTGCGAATACGGCGGCGTTCATCCGAAGCTGTGCTTTAACAAGTGCGATTTAGACCGTGAAACAGCGGAAGCTTATAAAGCCTTTTATGAAACCTGCGGCTATGATGTCTATCTTGTGTCTGCCGTTACCGGCGAAGGGCTGGACTCCATCAAGGCTTTGCTTCCTCATAAGATGACCGTATTTGCCGGGCCGTCCGGCGTCGGGAAGTCGAGCCTGCTGTCTCAGATTTTAGGGCGGGACCTGTCTGTCGGCTCAGTCAGCGAAAAAATAAAGCGGGGCCGCCATACGACGAGGCACTCGGAAATCATGCAGCTGGAAGGCGATACGTATGTCATCGATACGCCGGGATTCAGTTCGCTGGAATTCGAACATCTCGACAAAGGGGAGGTCTTCGCCTTATTTCCTGACATGACGCCTTACGGCGGACGCTGCCGCTTTTCGTCATGCCTCCACTTGTCGGAGCCGGACTGCCCCGTAAAGGATGCCGTTGCCGAAGGCAAGATACAGAAAGAACGGTATGAAACGTACTGCAAAATCGTCAATTCTATTCTCGAAAGGAACCGATAGGTATGATACACATTTGTCCTTCTATTTTGTCCGCCGATTTTTCCCGGCTGGCTGAAGAAATTAAAGACGTAGAATCAAAGGGAGCAGACTGCATCCATCTCGATATGATGGACGGCCATTTCGTGCCGAACCTGACGTTCGGCGTGCCGATCATCGCCGCCTTGCGGAAGCACGTTTCCATTCCCTTCGACGCCCATTTGATGGTCGAACATCCCGACGTATACGTAGACGGCCTGGCAAAAGCCGGCGTGCAGTACGTTACAGTCCATCAGGAAGCGTGTCCTCACCTGGACAGCACGCTGCAGCATATCCGCAGCGCCGGCATGAAGTGCGGCGTTGCCTTGAATCCGGCTACGCCCGTATCGTCTTTATCCTGCGTGGCGGCGCAGCTCGATATGATCCTCATCATGAGCGTCAATCCCGGTTTCGGCGGCCAGAAATTCATTCCGTATTCGCTGGATAAAATCCGTGAAGCCAGGGCGCTGCTCGATTCCGTCGGCAACACGGAAGCCGTCGTAGAAGTAGACGGCGGCGTCAACGCCGATACAGTACAGGCGGTCAAGGAAGCCGGCGCTACCTTCCTCGTTGCGGGAAGCGCCGTATTTGGAGCGGCAGACCGGGCAGCGGCCATCGCCGCGCTGCGGTAAGAAGTCTGTACTTGTATTTCTATCCCTTATGTGCTAAAATCATAGGTGGATATGAATAATAGTCTTTGGGGCAAGGTGAGAAAGGGCAGCTTTCAATTCCTGACCGGCGGTATAGTCCGCTAGCCTGGCGTAAGCGGGGCTGAACCGATGCGATTTCGGTACCGACAGTATAGTCTGGATGGGAAAAGACGACGTTTCGTTTATTTTTGTTGTGCGCAAAAGGCTATTGGGTTTCCATACCCGTAGCCTTTTTATTTTTTATAACAAAATCTATCAGGAAAGGAATGACAGATTTGGAACCGGTAGATTATATGAGAAAAGCCCTGGAGCTGGCAAAGCTGGCCTTAGGGTATACAACGCCGAATCCGGCCGTCGGCTGCGTCATCGTAAAAGACGGTGAAATCGTCGGCACGGGCTACCATCGCCAGGCCGGCACGCCCCATGCGGAAGTATGGGCCCTGCGCGAAGCCGGCGACAAGGCAAAGGGCGCGACGGTATACGTTACGCTGGAACCCTGCGCGCATTACGGGCGGACGCCGCCCTGCGCCCGCACGCTCGTGGAAAAGGGAGTCGGCAAGGTCGTCATCGCCATGCTGGATCCTAACCCCCTCGTAGCGGGAAAGGGCGCGGCCATTCTCCGGCAGGCCGGCATACCTGTCGAAATCGGGCTGCTTTCCAAGGAAGCCGCTCAGCTGAACGAAGTATTCATTAAAAACATGATGGTGCAGAAGCCGTTTATCGCCGTCAAAATAGCGCAGAGCCTCGACGGCTGCATCGCCTCGCGGACGGGAAAATCCCAGTGGATTACGAATCAATGGGCCCGCAATTACGGCCACTACCTGCGCTCTATCTACGACGGCATCCTCGTCGGCATCAATACGGTCAAGCTTGACAATCCGCTGCTGACCTGCCGCATCCGCCGCGAAGCCCATGACGAGCCTCACCAGCCAGTACGCATCATCATGGATTCGCAGGGCCACATTCCCCTAAATTCCCTCGTCCTGACGGATAAGACGTCGCCGACCATCGTCGTGACGACGTCCCTCTGCCCGGTAGAAAAGATGAGAGAATTGAAAAACATGGGCGTCACTGTCCTGCTGGCTCCGCTGAACCGGGATCGTCACATCGATTTGCCGGCAGCTCTGGACTTGCTGTACAAGCAGGGCCTGCAGAGCATCCTCGTCGAAGGGGGCAGCAAAATTCAGGGGACCTTCTTCGACCACAAGCTCGTCGATAAGATATACGCCTTTATCGGCGACAAAGTCATCGGCGGCGAACAGGCCCTGTCGTCTGTCGGCGGCCATGGCGTCGATTCCCTCGACGAGTGCCTGCCCCTGGCTTACGATTCGGTCGAGCTGCACGACGGCAATATTTTGATTACAGCGTATAATGCGAACAGGGAGGGAGCTTATGTTCACTGGCATCATTGAGGAATTGGGCACCGTCGGCCAGATGGACCGCCGTCCCGACTCGATAAAGCTGACGATTCAGGCCCGTAAGGTACTGGAAGGGACGCAGCTCGGCGACAGCATCGCCGTCAACGGCGTCTGCCTGACGGTGACCTCCATGACGGATTCGTCCTTCACGGCCGACGTCATGCACGAAACGATGCGCCGTTCGTCCCTGAGCGACATCAAGAGCGGCTCGAAGGTCAATTTGGAACGGGCTATGCAGGTCGGCGGCAGGCTGGGCGGCCACATCGTCAGCGGCCATATCGACGGCGTCGGCCATATCGCTCGCATCGCCGCCGACGGCATCGCCCGGGTCATTACGATTTCCATTCCCAAGGACATGGAGCCGTTCATCGTCGAAAAGGGCTCTATCGCCATCGACGGCATCAGCCTGACCGTCGTTTCCGTAGGCAACAGCCAATTTTCCGTATCCATCATTCCCCATACGATGGCCAATACGACGCTTATCGACAAGCATCCCGGCGCCGTCGTCAATTTGGAAACCGACGTAATTGGGAAATATGTCCATAGCTTTACAACAGCCCATACGGGCAAACGTTCCGGCATCACAATGGAAACGCTGTTGGAAAATGGATTTTAAAATACTATTTCAGAATAGGAGAGTGTTCTACTATGGCACACATCAAAGAAGGTCAATTAATTGGTTCTGGTTCTAAGTTTGGTATCGTCGTAGCGCGTTTCAACGAATTTATCTGCAGCAAGCTCCTCGGCGGCGCATACGACGCCCTCCATCGTCACGGCGTAAGCGACGACGACATCACGACGGCCTGGGTTCCCGGCTCCTTTGAAATTCCCCTCATCGCCCAGAAAATGGCCGAATCGGGCAAATACGACGCCGTCATCTGCCTCGGCGCAGTCATCCGCGGCGCGACGAGCCACTACGACCTGGTCTGCAATGAAGCAGCCAAGGGCATTGCTCAGGCGTCCCTGAAGACAGGCGTGCCTATCATGTTCGGCGTCATTACGACGGAAAATATCGAACAGGCTATCGAACGGGCCGGCACGAAAGCGGGCAACAAGGGCTTCGACGTAGCGACAGCGGCTATCGAAATGGTCAACCTCATAAAAGAACTGTAAGAAAACGCAAGAGGCTGATGCCGAAGAATTTCTTCGCGCACCAGCCTCTTTTATACGCCGTATGCAGTTATTCTGCCGCAGGCTCCGTATCGGGCTCGTCTTTCGTCGTAAAGCCGATGATCCGCCGCGGCTTGTCCGTATCGTCGGTCCGCTTGACGGCGACGAGAAGCAGGTTCAGCTGAGACAAGTGCTGAACCAATTCGACGTGAGAGCCGTCAGATAGTTCGCCGTAGAAGACGATCATATTCGGGTCCCAAAAGCCTACGTCCTGAATGCTGAAGGTAATGTTGCCGGCCGATACGAGGCGGCCGCCGGCCTGCATATCGTCGGGCATGTCCGATTCAAAATTGTTGATGAGCGCGACGATGCGCCGGTACATATCCGAAGCCAGGTAGGGCGTTTCCGGATCTTCATCTTCTGCTGTATCCAGCGGCGCCGACGGCGGAATGATCAGGATATCCCGGCCGTCTGCCGCCGTATATTCCTTCTTTTCGTCTGCCATAGTAATGCCCCCTTTTTCCGTTTCTTATATACATAATTCCATGCGGAAGGGAGAAATCCTGCCGGTACGGCGAAAGAGTCCGGCAGCGGGCAGCACAGTTTTTCCGACCTGCCAAATTAGTAGTGAAAAATACTCGCAGGTGTAGTATAATTAGATTCAGATTTTATGTAGAAAGGATATCAGAACAGGATGCATATTGAAGACCAGATTGTCCATTATACATCAGACGAGTTAATTCGCGTTTCTATCGCCCAGACGCGCCGCATAACAGAAACGGCGCGGCAGCGGCATCATTTGTCGCCTGTGGCCTGCGCCGCCTTGGGCCGGGCCATGACGGGAGCGCTCCTCCTGGCCGGAGACTATAAAAATCATGAAGGCGTTTCCCTTAAATTTGCCGGCGACGGCCCATTAGGAGCCGTTCACGTCGACGCCTTCGATTCCAATAAAGTACGGGGCTATATCGACAATCCCGCAGTGGATTTGCCCCTCAAAGCAAACGGAAAATTAGATGTAGGAGCCGCTGTAGGCCAGCACGGCCAGCTGACGGTAACGCGCTTTACGCCGGAGCAGATGACCTATACGAGCCAGGCCGACCTCGTATCCGGCGAAATTGCCGAAGATTTGGCCTATTACTTATACACGTCGGAGCAGATTCCCTCGACGATCAGCTTAGGCGTCCTCGTCGACCGGGACTATACGATTGCCGCGTCAGGCGGCTTTCTCGTCCAGGCTCTGCCAGGGGCGAAAGAAGAAGACTTAGCGCGGGTCGAGGCCAACATTACGCAGATCGGGCCGATTACGACGTATTTGAAGAATCATCCCGATGGAGAAGGGCTGATCGACATTATTTTAAGCGGCATGCATTTTAAGGAATTATTCCGCAAGCCTGCCTGGTGGCAGTGCACGTGCTCGCGCCAGCGCATTGAAAACGTCCTCCTGTCCCTGAGAGCTCAGGATAAGGAGGAACTGCTGCAGGATCCGCAGGTAGAGATGACCTGCCATTACTGCGGCGAAAAATACGTCATCAGCCACGACGAATTAGTTACTTTATTCGAAAACGCACATAAGGAGTGATAGTATGGGCTTAATTGCCATCATCGGCGGTACGGGCGTCTGCGATATCAAGATGCTGAAAAACGCCAAAGAGCATCACATGGACACCTTTTACGGCACGATCCATTATGTCCGCGGCACATATGAGGGAAAAGAACTGATTTTCCTTCCCCGTCATGGTAAAACCCATTCCATACCGCCTCATCTGATCAACTACCGGGGCAACATGCTGGGCTTAAAGCGGTTAGGCGTTACAGCCGTTATTTCGACGACGGCCGTCGGATCCCTGAACCGCGACTTTAAGCCGAACGAATTTGTCCTGCCCGACCAGTTCCTCGATTTTACGAAGTCGCGCCATACGTCTTTCTTTGACGGCGGGGAAAACGGCGTCGTCCACGTCGATATGACCGAGCCGTACTGCCCGACCCTGCGCCGTACTCTCATGGCAGCGGCTGACGAACTGGGAGGATACGCCCTGCACAACGGCGGCACCTACGTATGCACGGAAGGACCGCGGTTTGAGACGCCGGCGGAAATCAAGATGTACGAAACGCTGGGCGGCGACCTCGTCGGCATGACCAACGTACCGGAAGTCTGCCTAGCCCGGGAAGCTGAAATCTGCTACGCTACGGTTTCCATGGTTACGAACTTCGCCGCCGGCATTTCTCCGTCCGCCCTGACTCATTCGGAAGTCGTAGACTGCATGGCGGAAAACTCCCTCCGCCTGCGTACCCTGATCATGAAAGCCGTCGAACTGTACGGCGACGACGATTGCCTGTGCCGCCACGCCCTGCAGGAATACGGCGGCTTTACGGTGTAATATGGATACGCTGCGCTGGCAGAACGGCCAGCTGGTCCTGCTGGATCAAACGAAGCTTCCCCTGGAAGAATCCTATATTACCTGTACAAAATGGCAGGACGTATACGACGCCATTTCCATCCTCGCCGTACGGGGCGCGCCGGCTATCGGCGTAGCCGCGGCTTACGGCTCGGTCCTGGCGGCCCGCATGCTGGCCGATACGCGCGACTATGAGTCGACTTCGGAGTTCCTTGCCGATTTCTCCGAATGCTGCCGCTGCCTCGACGAAGCCCGGCCTACGGCTGTCAACCTGCACTGGGCCCTGGAAACGATGAAAGCCGCGGCGTATGGAGCAGAGGAACAACCGGTCTCGTCTATTCTCCAGCTGCTGGAAGACAAAGCGAAATCCATGCAGGCCGAAGATGTGGCAATCAACACGGCCATGTCGGAATACGGCGCTGAAGAGTTAGCCGCGGCAGGCAAGCCTCTGACGATATTGACGCACTGCAATGCCGGGGCGCTGGCTACGGCCGGCGTCGGCACGGCTCTGGGCGTCATCCGCTCTCTTCACAAACGGGGGCTGATCCGCATGGTTTATGCCGATGAAACGCGGCCCCTCCTGCAGGGAGCGCGCCTCACCGTATCGGAGCTCATGGCCGACGACATTCCCGTGACGCTCATTACGGACAACATGGCCGCCTGGGTCATGAAGACGAAGGGCGTCGACGCCGTCATCGTCGGGGCCGACCGCATTACAGCCAACGGCGACACAGCCAACAAAATCGGCACCTACGGCGTGTCGATTTTGGCGAAGGAACACGGCGTTCCCTTTTACGTCGCCGCCCCGATTTCGACCTTCGACCTGTCCCTGGACAAGGGGGAACAAATTCCCATTGAGGAGCGAAATCATGACGAAGTGCGTTCCATTCAGGGAGTACCGACGGCGCTGCCGGAAGCCGCCGTCTTTAATCCGGCCTTCGACGTAACGCCTCACGAGAATATCGCGGCTATTTTTACGGAAAAAGGGGTTATCCGCAAGCCTGACACTGCGCAGGTTCATGCATTTTTCAATATATAGAAAGGAAGTCTTATCGTATGGAATCTATTATTCGCGACATCAAATTAGCTAAGAGCGGTCATGAAAAAATCAGCTGGGTTGACCACTACATGCCGGCGCTGAACGCTATCGGCGACGAATTAGCTAAAGAACAGACCTTTAAAGGCAAGACGGTCTGCGTCAGCGTCCATTTGGAAGCTAAAACGGCGTACTTGGCCGAAGTCCTGCACCGGGCCGGCGCCAACGTCATCGTCACGGGAAGCAATCCCTTGTCGACGCAGGACGACGTCGCCGCAGCTCTCGTAGAAGACGGCCTGACAGTCTATGCCTGGTATGGCGCGACAGAGGAAGAATATTTCAATTTCCTCAACAAATCTCTGGACCATCATCCGGATATCATCATCGACGACGGCGGCGATCAGGTTCATCTGCTCCATACGACGCGGACCGACGCCCTGGAAAACCTCCTCGGCGGCACGGAAGAAACGACGACAGGCGTTAACCGCCTTCATGGCCTCGATAAAGCGGGCCAGCTGAAATTCCCCATGATTGCGGCAAACGATTCGTACTGCAAATACCTTTTCGATAACCGCTACGGCACAGGCCAGTCCACGTGGGACGGCATCATGCGCACGACGAACCTCACCGTCGTCGGCAAGAAAGTCGTCATCGCCGGCTACGGTTGGTGCGGCCGCGGCTGCGCTATGCGGGCTAAGGGCCTGGGCGCTCACGTCATCGTTACGGAAGTAGACCCCATCAAGGCTATCGAAGCCGTATTCGACGGCTTTGAAGTGCTGCCGATGGCTGAAGCCGCCAAGGTAGGCGATATCTTCGTCACCCTGACAGGGGACAAGGACGTCATCCGCGGCGAACACATGAAAAATATGAAGGACGGCGTCATCTTGGCCAACGCCGGTCATTTCGACGTAGAAATCAACCGTCCCGAACTGGAAGCATTGGCTGTACGCCATTTTGAAGCCCGTCATAATATCGAAGGCTATGAGCTGCCTGATGGCCGCATTATCAACCTGCTGGCTGAAGGCCGCCTGGTAAACCTCGCTGCCGGCGACGGCCATCCGGCGGAAATCATGGATTTATCCTTCGCCGTACAGGCATTGGCAGCTAAATATATTCTGGAACATCACGCTGAACTGGGAAATCACGTATACGTCCTGCCCCGCGATATCGACATGGAAATCGCTAAGATCAAGCTGCGTTCCATGGGCTACAGCATTGACACCTTGACGGAAGAACAGCGCAAATACTTAAATCTGGACTGATTGGGCAGGGAGGACAGCCGATGAAAACGTTGATCAAAGACGTGGCCTTATACAAAGACCACGTCATTACAGAGCATCAGAACATTGAAGTGACGGACAGCGTCATTACGGGATTTCCGACGTCGCCCCAGGCAGGGGATTACGATGAAGTCCTCGAAGGCCGTTCCATGCTGGCCCTGCCTGGTTTCGTCAATACGCATACGCACATCGCCATGACGGTATTCCGCAGCTATGCCGACGACATGCAGCTTATGGACTGGCTGGAAAAGAAGATCTGGCCGGCAGAGGACAAGCTGGACAGCGACGTCGTATACGCCCAGACGATGCTAGGCATCGCCGAAATGATCCGCTGCGGCACGACGAGCTTCGCCGACATGTATTTCTTCATGGACGACGTAGCCAGAGCCGTAGAAGCCTCAGGCATCCGGGCCGCCCTGAGCCGCGGCTTGACGGGCGTGACGCCCAACGCCCAGCAGGCGCTGCAGGAAAATAAGGAATTTTACAAGACGTGGCATGGAAAGGCGGACGGACGCATTACGGTCATGTTCGGCCCCCACGCCCCTTATACGTGCCCGCCCGACTACATCCGCCAGGTCGTCGAAGCCGCCGGCGAATTGGGGGCGGAAGTGCACACGCATTTGTGCGAAACGAAGGGCGAAGTAGACAATATTGTCAAACAGTACGGCAAATCGCCTATCGCCTTGATGGACGAACTGGGATTGTTTGACTGCGGCTGTTTGGCGGCTCACTGCGTGTGGGTCGACGACGCCGACATGGATATTATGGCCAAGAAGGGCGTCCGCGTCGCTCACAATCCGGGCAGCAACTTAAAGCTGGCCAGCGGCATCGCTCCCGTACAGGACATGCTGAGAAAAGGCATCGTCGTAGGACTTGGCACGGACGGAGCATCGAGCAACAACAACCTGGACATTATGGAAGAAATGCATTTGGCCGCATTTATCCATAAGGCCCATACGCTGGACCCCTTAGTCGTCCCGGCTGAATCGGCCGTCAACATGATGACCGAAGCCGGCGCAGCATGCCTCGGATATACGGATATCGGCAAATTAGAAACAGGGTATAAAGCCGATATTACCCTTGTCGACAGAGAAGGGCTCCATTGGTATCCGAAAAACGATTCCATGTCCTTGCTGGCATACTCAGCCAACAGCTTCGACGTCGATACGGTCATGGTAAACGGTAAGGTGTTGCTGAAAGGCAAGGAATTTACGACACTGGACATTGAAAAAATCAAAGCGGAAGCAGAGCGGACCAAAGAAAAGCTCTTTTCTGCCTTATCATAATCTGTCATCAAGACGGCCGTTCCCTGAGAGGGGGAGCGGCCGTTTTTGCATGCATCCGGTGATAGAGGGGATAGGGCGCAGTAGTTTTTTACATATATTTCACATGATCACCTGCATTTCTTTACACAAAAGGCCTAAAGTAAAAGCAGTTAGTATACCTTTGCTAGTTTATAGCTCAATAGGAGATGTTGCAATTATGTGTCCATTTCATGTCAAAAAGAGTAAGAAAGTTGCTGCTGCGTATGTGGCAGCAGTATTATGTATGGCTTCTTTCGGCGTATTTGCTGCGACCGAGCATTGGAACGATGCGTCCCTTACGCCGCAAGTGACGACGAGAACGACCGTTTCAGAAAATACGGATTGGCAGCAGTGGAAAGACAATTGGGATGCCATTAAGACCAATTACGAACAAGTATCCATCGCTCCCGGCGCAGACGCCTCTCAGCTGAATTTCGGCTGGTACTCCAAGGAAAAAGCCGACCGCGCGCAGGTCCGCATCGCCGATAACCAGGCAATGAAACACGCCGTAACCTTCGACGGCTCATGCCAGGATGGTACGGTAATCAGCGGCGTACCCTATTACACCAACAAGGTTACGGTAAAAGATCTGAAGCCGGAAACGACATACTGGTACCAGGTAAAACTCAATGGCAAATGGCAGGAAGCCCACCAGATAAAGACGGGCAATCCCGATGATTTCACAATCATGTACGTCGGAGACCCGCAGATCGGCGCGTCGTCCGGCCAGATTCCATCAGAAGGAACGGCAAAACAGAATGGCGACATCGCAGCCCGGAACGACTCGTATAACTGGGCAAAAACCTTGAATTACGCCTTGGCTCAGCATCCGGAAATCAACTTCCTCGTATCGCCTGGCGACCAGATTAACGAACCGGCAGAAGACCAGAGCGCCGCTAAGATTCAGATGCAGGAATATCAATATGCAGGCTACCTGTCTCCTGCCGCGCTGCGCAGCCTGCCTGCCGCTACGAGCATCGGCAACCATGACTGCATGACGTCGGGCTATCAGAATCACTTCAACGTCCCAAATCCCTTTACGGAAGAAATGAATTCGACTAAAGCCGGCTACGGTTACTACTATACCTACGGCAGCGCGCTGTTCATCGTCATCAACGCCAATAACTACAACGCCGCCGACCATCAGGCCTTGATCGAAAAGGCCATCAAAGCCCATCCGGATACGAAATGGCGCATCGTCGTCATGCACCAGGATATTTACGGCAGCGGCAAAGACCATTCCGATTCGGACGGTATCCTGCTCCGCACGCAGCTCACGCCGATTTTCGACGCCAACAAGATTGACGTCGTCCTTCAGGGCCATGACCATACCTACGCCCGCACATACCAGCTGAGCAGCGACGGCAAGGATCATGCAACCTTTGATCAGTTCAAAGTAGCCGGTCAGTGCGGCCAGAAGCATAACCTGCTGGATGCAGCCCTGAAAAATCAGGAATTTAAAAACAATTATGTATCCCAGAACATGTGCTATACCATCGCCGACATGAGCCAGGGCGTACTCCGCAACCCGAATGGCGTATTCTACATGTCGTCCAACTCTGCGACAGGCTCCAAGTTCTACGAACTCATTCCGCAGCAGCAGGATTACATCGCCGCCCGCAGCCAGACATGGCGTCCGACCTATTCGGTTATCCGCATTACAAATAACAGCTTTACCATCAATACCTATGACGCTGAAACAGGAACACCCATCGACAGCTCGTACAGCATCATAAAGGACTAAGCACAGATGATACATTCTAAATGGTTTCGTTTGCTCCTCGTCATCGTCTGTATCGTCGCCGGAGGATACTTCCTTCAATCGTACAATCAGGTCGATAAACCGCAGATGGTCAACACAGACGGCCGTACCTTTGAAAAGGCTCAGGTCATAGAAATCATTCAGGATAACGTGCAGGAAAATGGAAGCCGCGTCGGCGACCAAATCGTGTTGCTGCGCATTGAAAGCGGCGTCCATGCCGGGAAAACCGTTCAGGCAAATTGCCCGAACGGTCTTCTCTTTGGCACGGTCTGCGAACCGGGGATGGAAGTCGTCGTCATATCCAGTACGATCGGCCAGCTCGATCTGCACACGGTATATAACATCGACCGTTCCCTGCCGATTTACCTGTACATTGCAGCCTTCCTGATTTTACTGAGCGTCGTCGGCGGAAAAAAGGGCGTCAAATCAGCCGTCGCCTTAGTATTTACCTTTATCTGCTTTGTATTTCTCTTTTTCCCCATGATCTTGCGGGGCACAGGGCCCGTTGCAGCTTCAATCCTCACGTCAGGCATCGTCCTGGCGGCGACGATGTACCTCATCAACGGCTGGTCGAAAAAGAGCGTCACAGCCTTTTTAGCGACGCTGGGAGGCATTCTGACTGCCGGCATTTCAGCTATTATCTTTGGCCAGGCCGTCAATCTGTCCGGCTACAACGTATCGAATATTGAAAGCCTCATGTTTGTCGCTCAGAATACGATGATCGACATTGGCCAGATTCTCTTTGCCGGCATCTTATTCGCCAGCTTAGGAGCCGTCATGGATATTGCCATGGACGTAACGTCGGCCTGCGCAGAAATCGAAAAGCATAATCCTCAAATCAGCCGCAAGGCCCTGTTTCAAGCGGGAATGAACGTAGGACGCGACGTCATGGGCACCATGTCAACGACGCTCATCCTAGCGTTTTTCGGCGGTTCCTTGGGAACATGGGTATTAGATTACGTGTACGATTTGCCGTACTTGCAGCTCATCAACTCCAACTCGATCGGCATCGAAATTATGAAGGGCTTCTCAGCCAGCTTCGGCGTTATATTTACCGTGCCTATTGCAGCGGCTCTGAGCGCCTTTACCTGGCGCAAGGGCGATGACAAGAAACATCTGTAACAAGCAGTATTCTACATACAAACATGCAAAAGACCTCGTTTTACAAGGTGATTTCTAGCCTTATTGAAACGGGGTCTTTCTGTATGCAATGCAGTATATACACTGCAAATAATTCGCAATAACCATCCTAAAGCCGCATGTCTTTCCTTACGACAAACAGGGAATAACATATATAGCAACGCTTTTTAAAATATGGGCAAGGCGGCAGATCAGGAAGAGGTTGGTCAAAGCAAAAGAATATATATGTATTTCCGGCCCAAGGACAGACTGCGCCTCGTAAAATCCGTTGACTTTTGTCTAGGGATGCAGTATATATAAAGAGGGGAGAAATCGTTTATTTTAGAGGCTTATTTAATCTAAACTGCATTAATTTATGTTTATTTACGTTTATTTAGACTAAAAAATAGAGGAGGAGAAATGGGATATGCAATTTGAAGAGGTTCCAAAAAGAAAAAGGATCATTGACTTTTTTCCCGAAGAAAAGGAAGTACCACAAAAAAAGAAAAGAGGCGCTGCCAAAAAAGATGATGAGAAAAAGAAACGCCATCGAATTTCTACCTATTTAACGGATAAGCAATATAAGCAATTTATCGCTTACTGCGAGGATCAGGACTTGTCTCCGGCAGAAGCCGTCAGAATGGCGATTCGGGAAACGATTGGCAAGGCAAATAAATAGATTGTTATTCTCAATTTATAAATTAAATATCCACAACTGGCTGTAATATCGATTCGGATATAATTTGTTGGGCTTATTGATATCTATTGCAGCTTTACGAAATTGCTGACGAGTTTTAGTAAAATATACAGATATACATGTAAATCCGCATAGAACTCATACTAAATCATAATATATTCTGACTGCTGTGTGTACGCTGTATAACGTTCCTGACAACTAGGCATCATAGCCGAAATGCGCACGGCATTGAGATGTAAAAAATTAGGAAGGGTGATTATCCCTGAGTATTGCGTCGTGTATTTTGCATAAATTTATTGCTGATACCCGACACAGCCATCGGTGTCCTGATGGCTGTGTCGGGGGATATATTTAGTTCCGATAACGTTAAATTATCGGAACTAAATAAAAAGAGAAAAATCTGGTGATTTACGGCTCCTTTGGCAGATTATTAGCTTGTTTGATCCGGCCTCTGGCTTTATACATATGCAGCGCCCCACATTTACTGTCATTCTTTCATTAGCTGGTATATAAACAAGTTGTGTTGTATTGCAAATCGTATATATGCAGAATGCTGCGCGGCAGATTAAAGCTTTTAGCTGGTTATGATATTTCTATCATACCAGTGCTGATTTGTACTTCTGCAAAATTTTCTTTGCAGTTTTCCGCAGACTATCTTCATATTTTGGCTTTTAAGCCCCGTTTTAAACCTTCTATATGGTTTTATATATGGCTTTGCCGTTTTTACGCTTAAAAACGCTTTTTTGAAAGGCCAATTTAATAGGTCCAGCTGATAATTTCATAAGTAAAGACCGAAGCCTTCTCATGAGAGAAACGCTTCGGTCTTTTGTAATCAGGTGATTTTTTTGTTGTTCAGCAATTAGAAAGTAAATACGAACTGTGCCCGTGTCTGTTCTTCCGGATCGGTATCAGGACCATCTTTCGTCTGGCTGCCAAAGGACTGCATAACGCTGAACATAGCGTTTTTAGCGAATACGTAGTCGATGCCGGCACCCCAGGATTTGATATTATCCATCTGACCAAAACGCCAGCTGTTCGTGGAGCCGCCTAAGAACGCGCCGTCTTCAGCATCGAGGTATTCAACCCAGAGATCCCAGGACTTCGGAGTAGCCATGCTGGTTTTGCCGTATGTAACGCGGCCAATCCATACGTTGGCATTGTCATCGCCATTAATATTTTCTTCGCCGTTGATGAAGTTTACGTTTTCATAGTTAGCGAGGACATTCCATTTGGAGCCGAAGTTTACGCTGGCATATGCACCCCAAAGGTCGTCGCCCACAAAACCAGCATTGTGTTTTGCGTCGCCCGTGCTGTTGAAGGCATTATAGTATACGCCTGCGGCAGAGTTATTTCCAAAGAAAGCTTCAATTTCACCAAAGCCGGTTTTTACGCCATCAATGCCATCTTCCCATTTAGCAGCACCACTGTCATCTTTTACAAAATGACCTATCGTTCCTGCGGTGACATCTCCTTCTTTAAATTTACCATAGCCGCCTGTTACAGCAAATTTGCCGTTGTTAAACTGCAGCTGAGCGCGGTCGAATACATCGCCGTACTGATAGCCATAAGAACGGGGGCCGCCGAGAATGTATGCAGAAGTACGGCCGGCGCTGACTTTCCAGTTGGAACCGAAGGCGTAGTCTACATTGATGATGTCGGCAAATACATCGTTGCTTCCGTCATGAGCCTGACCGTTAGAGCCAAAGTTCTGATTGTCTGTGCTGAGGCCGACCGTAGCCGTTACGCGGTCGTTAACCTGGGCCGTGCCGCGGAGGCGAATACGGTAATCCCAGGAGTTGTCGTCTTCTTTAGATTTATTGTCGTTCTGATAACGGTAACGAAGACGAGCGTCGCCAGTAAACTTAATATTGCCGACTTTATTTTCTAAGTTCGATACGCGGACACCGAGATTGTTCAATTCGTCAGCATATTCGTCAGCTAATTTGTTGATCAGGGCGCGCTGTTCTACCGTAGCGCGGTCCATGTGAGCCATGGCTTTAGCTACCATTTCAGCAGCTTCGTAACGAGTAATGTTGCGGTTGCCTTCGAAATATTTGCCGTCTACGCCCTGAACAATGCCCGAGTCGGCCAGTTCTACAACGGATTTGTAGGCCCAGCTGTCGGTCGGTACGTCTACAAACGGGTTGGCTGCAAATGCACACGTTGCGCCTACAGCCATCGTTGCTGCTAATGCTGCTAATACTTTTGCTTTCATCATTAACTACCTCTCTTCTTGAATAAAATAGAAAACATCTTGCTTTGTTACAGGCAGATAGTCTATTTTCTCAAAGAGCATTTGGCGAGTCTCCCTAGTTTCCTCTCTTTTGCTGCGTTGAGAAATTCACATAGTCTATCTTATTTCGTTGTGCCTGCGGCACTGGTTTCGATGCCGCACCTCAACTTGATGTTCATTGTACAGTATAATATATTCTAATGTCAATAAAGGCTTGCTTTGTAATTTATTAAACTTATATAGTTATAACAAATAATTATATTATGTGTTATTTGTTAATTATTTTCTAGTAAAAATAAAGATATTTCAAAATAATTATGATGTATTTTCGAGATATTTATAAAGTATTTAAGAATAGCGAGAAACCCAATTCTATTTCCTGCGTCGATATCTGACAATTCATCCTTGTACTTACTCAATTATTTAATAATATATAATTATATATTATTAGGTGATGGCATAAAACAAACGACCCTTTTCTGCTGATTCCAGCGAAAAAGGGTCGTTTATGCGTATGTTTTTTTAGTCAGCCCTATTCAATAACCGCTATGTGTCATTACGTATCCATATCCCGATCATACAGGCGACTGTTCTCTAAAAATTCTTCGACTGTTGAAAAGCCCAATTCCTTCAGCAGCTCGATGACATAAGGATTCTCTGCCGGCGTTTTATACAGAGCTTCCTTTCCATAAGCCTGGACCTGCTTTTTGCCTTCTTCTTTAGAAATAATAGCTCGCGGGCCGCCGACACAGCCGCCCTTACAGCCCATTCCTTCGAAGAAATTGCCGCCGTGGTTTCCTGCCAGAATATCGTTGATCATGGCTTTACATTCCGGCACGCCATCGGCGCGACGGGTCTGAATGGTCACGCTGCGGTGCGGATTTAGTTGCCCTACCATTCGGGAAACGGCTTCCGATACGCCGCCGGCATAGGCGTATCCGATTCCCGCTTCAGATGCATGAGGAACCTTATCTTCCGGCAAAGACACCAGATCTATGTTGGAAACGGAAAATAAATCGGACAATTCCTGATAGGTCAGTACGTAATCAATAGCGCCAACTAAATCTGACTCTTTCTTTTCTGCCTTTTTAGCTAGGCAGGGGCCGATAAAGACGGTTTTCGCCGTCGGATGCAGCCTTTTAACCGTGCGGCCGCCGGCAATCATAGGCGACACTGAGCCGGGAACGTTAGGAAGCAGCTGATGATATAATTTTTTTATCATGGCAATCCACATAGGACAGCAGCAGCTCGTCAGCTGGAATTGGGTTTCGTCGCGGATATTTTTGTCAAATTCCAGCGCTTCTTTTAACGTCAGGATATCGGCAAACACGGCCACTTCCAGCATTCCCGTGAACCCAAGGCATTTTAAAGCGGTGCGCAGCTTGCCCATCGTTACATCCTTTCCGAATTGGCCCGATATGGCCGGCGCAACCAGCGCATAGACCGGTCCGTCATATTCGCGCAGTTCTTGAACGACAGGGATGATTTCTTTACTTGTTTTCAGCGCATCTAATTTGCAGGCGTCGACGCAAGCCTGACAGCCTACACATTTTTCATCGTCAATCACAACGCCCTCGTCTCCGAGCGCTACAGCGTCCCACTCGCAGGCGGTCTGACAATCCCTTGGGCTGTCTGGCGGACAGAGACAAGGCTTCACGCGCCAAATCAGCGGCTTGTCCTCAGGATGGATCAGGCAACCGATCAGTTTCGGGTCTGCATCGCCGCCGACTGCTAAGGGTTTGCCGTCGGCCCCTTGTTTCAGCAAGTGCCAGTATAGTTCTTCTAACGTCTGCATAGTCAACCTCCTTATAGCTCACAGTCAAGCATAATCTATTTTTATGTATATCATAGCAAATTTTATTGATATTGGCATCTGTTTTTTATATTTTCTTCGTATATATTCCGGCGTCGCCATGATAGCTCTATTCGTATGAACATGATACAAAATGTTTGTTCGGCTAGAAAGAAATACATCGTCCAAACAAATGTTTACGGAAGAAGCCCTTCGGGCCGCCGTTCATATGTTTGACTTTTCTATTATTTCATGATAAGGTTATCATGAACCTGTATATTTCATGCAAAGGAGGACTGCGGCTTTGAAAAAAGAATTGAAGCATTTCTACATTGGCCGGGCCGACATCATCGCCAATAATGATAAGCTGACCGATAAAGCGCGGCAAAGCATTTACACGGCGCGGGCCGACAATACGATCGACGCCTATGAGTCGGACTGGAATGATTTCTGCGATTGGTGCGAATATCATCAGCTGTCGTCCTTCCCTGCCCAGCCGGAGACGATCGTCAACTACATCAACGATTTAGCCGACAATGCCAAGGCCAATACAGTCGCCCGGCGTATCAGCGCCCTGACGGAAAATTTCGATGCCGCCGGCATAAAGGATAATCCCTGCCGATTCCCTATCGTCCGAAACGCCCTGCGCGGTATCAAGCGCATGAAAGGTACGATACAGCGCGGCAAGCTGCCGATTTTATTTGACGATATCAAGGAAATGCTGACCTATCTCGAAGGAGATGAATTGCAGCAGGCCCGCGATAAGGCCATCTTGCTTATCGGATTTTACGGAGCTATGCGCCGCTCAGAAATCGCCAATCTGGAAGTAGACGACTTGCAGTTTACCCGCCTTGGGCTCCTGCTTACACTGCGCAAATCCAAGACCGACCAGTTTGACCGCGGCCAGATGATCGCCATTCCCCTGGTACAGGATGAAGAAATCTGCGCCGTACGTGCTTTAAAGCATTGGCTGAAGCTCAGCGGCATCTCGTCGGGTCCCGTATTCCGGGGCTTTACGCGCAATCATACAATCCGCAAGACGAAGATCTCCGATAAAACCATCGCTCTCATCGTCAAGCATTATGTCGGACTCATGGGCATGGACCCGAAGGATTACGGAGCTCACAGCCTGCGGCACGGTTTTGCCACGTCGGCAGCCCAGCACCAGGTCGACGAACGGCAAATCATGAGACAAACCCGTCATAAATCGCAGGCTATCGTGCGGCGGTATATTGACGAAGCAGACCGGCTCATCGACAATCCCATTTTCAAGATAACGGAAACTAAGTGACCATACATACAAAAGAGCGGCGAATAAAGCCGCTCTTTTGTATGTATTCCTTGGCCTCAGTCGTCTCCAGACGGAACGGGGACGTTGAGAATTTGTCCGGGATAGATATCCTGCGTATCTGATAAATGGTTCGTTTCCATAATATCGCTGACGACGTAGCGAATATCCGTTTCGTCGTTCGTACTGCGAGAAGCGATTTCCCACACGGTATCGCCTTTCTCCACGCGAACCGGCGTATATTCTGTTTCTCCGCGATATACCCAGCCCAGCTGAGTGCTGGCGATGGCCAGCAGTCCGAGAAGCAATATATAGCCAAACAGGCGCTGTCTAATATTCTTTTTCTTTTTCATATGGCGTCACTCCTATGCATGCAAAAACAAATGTTTTTACAAACGTTCGTTCGTCGATGGTTATATTATATCGCCAAACAGTTGTTCTTGTCAAGATAATTATGGAACAATCGTTCTAAATCATTCTGTTGAAACGGGCTTGAACAAACGTTTGAATTACGGTATAATATAGACAAACTACTCTGGAGTGATGAAACCATGCTGATGAATGATAAAATGCTGACGACGCGTCAAAAACAAATTTTGGAATATATTCGGGAATGCGTGCATAAATTTGGCTATCCCCCGTCGGTACGGGAAATCTGCAAGGAAGTCGGATTGAGTTCTACGTCTACGGTCCACGGGTATTTAAACCGCTTGGAAGAACAGGGCTTTATTCGCCGCGACCCTTCCAAGAACCGGACGATCGAGCTTCTCGACGAAGGCTCCTGGCGTTCTAAAAAGATCATCCCCCTGCCGCTCGTAGGCCAGGTTCGGGCCGGCGCGCCGGTTTTGGCAGAAGAATGCGTAGAAGACGTATACCCCTTTTCCGCAGAATTTATCGGCAGCGACGAAGATTGCTTCTTATTGACGGTAAAGGGCGACAGCATGAAAAACGCCGGCATTTTTGAAGGCGATATTCTTGTCGTACGCCAGCAGCACACGGCAGAAAACGGCGAAATCGTCGTAGCCCTTTTGGACGATGAAGCTACGGTCAAGCGGTATTTCCGCGAAGCCGACGCCATTCGCCTGCAGCCGGAAAACGACGACTATGCGCCAATTTATACGCAGAACTGCACGATTTTGGGAAAAGTAACGGGCTTATTCCGTAAATACTAGGGAAGGCGTTTTTTTCCTGATTACATACTCACTTTTAATATCCTAAAAAATTACATCCCCGCTTTACAGCAGAAATCTTCTGTCGTAAAGCGGGGATGTATTTTGTCCTGATATTCTTATTTTTTGCTGCGGACCATCGACGGAAGTATTCCGACGATGCAGAGAATCGTAAAAATGATAAAGGCGAGTTGAATATTATCGGTCAGCATAGCTTCTCCGCCCTCCCCGGTCCGCGACATGACCAGCGTAACGATGGCCACGCTGAGGACCTGGCCGACGAGCCGTACCGTGCCGATCATAGAAGAGGCCATACCGACGTATTCTTTCGGAACCGATTCCATGATAGCGTTGTTGTTGGGCGCGGTGAACAGGGAAAAACCGATGCCGATGATAATCAGGCAGGCCAGCAGAACCCACACGGACTGCAAGGGCACGTCATAAGCCAAGAATGCCAGCCCGACGGCAATGCAGCCCATGCCGGCCGAAGACAACAAGGCGGCCGATACATGGTCGGACAGCGAACCCGTGACCGGCGACAGGACGGCCATCAGTATGGGCTGAAGTAGCAGTACCAATCCGGCGTCGCGGGACGTAAAGCCCAAAATACGCTGCAGATACATGGACAGCAGAAAGCTTATGGCAAAGGTCGCACTGTAGTTCAGCATCGCCGCAAAGGATGAACAGGAAAAGGTCCTGTTGCGGAGAAACAGCTGTATGGGTATGATGGGATTGGTCTGCCTTTTTTCCCAGCAGAGAAACAGGGCGAACAGCGCCATGCCGCCTAACAGGACGTATTTGGCATATCCTAAATTCAGGATTTCCGACAGGCCGAACATCATGAGAACCAAGGCGATGGAATAGGCAATCGCTCCTGCCGTATCGAATTTTCCCTTGGCGTCGGCAATCCACTCCTCTTTCATGAAGGCTATCGTCGAAAGGACGGCGACGGCGCAGAAAAAGGCGATAAAGTAGAAAATGCTCTTCCAGCCGCAGTAGTAATTCAGGAAGCCGCCGATGACTGGCCCCAGGGACAAGCCGCAGTATACGGCGCTGACCGTAAAGCCCATGGCTTTTCCACGACGCTCCGGCGGATAGACCAGCGTGATGATAGCGAAGCTCGTAGCGAAGATACAAGCGCTGCCTATGCCCTGCAGCACGCGCAGGGCGATGAGGCCGTAAATGGACGAAATAAGGGAAACGCCTAAGGATGATATCATGAAGATAGATGCGCCCCAGAGAAATACGCGCCGCTTGCCGAACTTATCGGCTAGCTTGCCGATCGGCATGATGCATATCGTCGAGGCGATGAGAAATACTTCGATAACCCATCCCAAGTGGGATTCTGTTACCTTATACGTCAGGCCGATATCCGGCAGGGCTAAATTCAAGGCGCTGCTCGTAAAGGGATTGATAAAAGAAACAATCATGACAATTGCTAAAATGCGGTTTTCATATGAAAGATGAGGAACCATATGCTATCATCGATCCTTTGCTGTCGTTTTTTTTTATTATAGCATAGGTTTGCCGCAACGCGTAAGTTTTTATCCCCTGCACAGAGACATATACGGTTCCTGCCGGCTGATTTTATCTAGCTGCTGCATCTGAAACGGCTTATATATCCCCTGTAATCCGGTTGTACTGCCGCTGATGGCTACCTGAACCATGTCCTGCAGGACGACAGCTCGCCGTACAACGCTATGACTCCACTGCCTCTCCTGCAGCTGCGCCGCCAGGTAATGCCGGGCTGCCTCATATTCCTTGCGGATGATGAGCCAGCGAGCCTGCGATAAAAAGTGAAACTCGGCGGAAAAACCGACGAGCGGATGGTATTGCTCCCATGCGGCGTAAAACTGGTCTTCCCGGCGATGACGCTGATAAAAGGTCAGCAATGCCGTATACATGTGCTGAAAGCCGGGGACCCGTTGCTGAGCCCGGCGTCGGGCTGCGTCTATTTCACAGGCATAGCTGTAATAACGTTCTGCCAGGCGACGGGCGCTTTCTTTGTTATGGCAGAGGGAAAATTGGCCGGCGCAGTCGAACAGCTTACCTAAGAGGTAGTATATATCCCACGATTTCTCGTAGGCCTGCTTGGCCTGTATGACGGCGGCCATGTCTTCGATATGGCGCGGCAAGCCTTCTATTTCCAGCACCCGTTCCAAGCAGTCATAGATGCGGCGAAGCCGGGCCAGATGGCCGCCGCGGCTGCCGTATACGCTGCTCGGTACGGAAAATACGAGCATCAGCTCTTCCAGTACGAAGGAGTTAAGGGAAAACGATTCCAGGCCGCAGCGGGACAAGCCGTAGCAGGCGCGGCAGTACAGCCCTTTATCGGCTGGGCCCCATTTTTCCAGCAAGGATACCGTTTCGTCATACACCCTATAGGCTTGCTCCTTTTGCCGGCAGAGAGCGGCAAAATCGCCTTGTCCTTGTCCATCTTTGGCGTTTCTGTATAATATCTGCGCATAGCGGTACAGCTGCTCCGGCTGCCGCCCCTTTTCCAGCAAGAGTTCCAACGTATCCCTGGCCTTCTGAAAGCACTCTTGTTTGTCATAGGGCAAGGCGCCGAAAGGCCGGCTCGTAAATCGTACCATATAATCCCGATAGTATAACGAGGCCAATCCTTGGAGCGCGCATCTGTCGTCCCGACGGGCCGGATCTGCCAATACGGCGCAGTAGGCCTGTTCTGCCAGCTGAAGCAGACGTTTCTCTCCGCTTTCTTTACGCAGCTGCTCCGCCAGCTGCAAGCACTCATTCCAGCGCTTCTGCCGGATGTGCTGCATCAGCTGTTGTTCCTGCCGTTCTATCTTGTTCATGCTTGTCGCCTCCTTGTCGATGAAAGGTTATTCTTATCTATAGTATGACGAATAATGATTAAACTTTGACAAGAAAGGCATTAAAGTTATATTAAATTGGATTGGCCTTATCATTTTGCATTTGTCAAGAGGCAACAGAAAAGAGACGATATGCGGTAGTATCCGTTTATCGTCTCTTAGTATGTACAGGTATTACATATTGTTAGCGCGGAGTTCGTTTAAAATAGCTTGCACGCGGGCGGCGCTGTCGGCGATGGCGGCGACTTCTTCATGGCCCGTACGGCGCACCTTAATTTCTACGGTCTGATCGGCGGCGCTCTTCTTGCCTACGGTGATGCGGACGGGATATCCAATGAGGTCGGCGTCGTTGAATTTTACGCCGGCCCGTTCGTTCCTGTCGTCAAACAGGACGTCGACGCCCATGCCTTTCAGCTGCGTATACAGCCCTTCGGCAATCTTCATCTGTTCTTCGTCCTTGCTGCTGACGGGTACGACGACGACTTCGTACGGCGCGATGGCTACGGGCCACATGATGCCCTTGTCGTCGTGGAACTGTTCGATAGCCGCGGCAATCGTCCGGGTTACGCCGATGCCGTAGCAGCCCATGACATAGGGCTTGGCCTTGCCGTTCTGGTCGAGGAAAGTCGCATTCAGGGCTTCGGAGTATTTCGTGCCCAGTTCAAATACCTGGCCGACTTCAATGCCCCGGACGATGTCGATAGGCGCGCCGCAGTGCGGGCAGACGTCGTCTTTAGTCATGAGGCGGATCGTAGCAACCGTGACGTTTTGGAAATCCCGTTTGGGATTGACGTTCTTATAATGATAGCCGTGCTTGTTGGCGCCGGTCACGCCGTTCGGCACGTTCATTGCCGTCGGGTCTACGATGACGTAAAAGCTTTCATTATCCGGCGTATCTGCGCCCATGGGGCTCATATAGCCGGGCTGGAGGCCGTGAGCCTTCAGTTCTTCGTCTGTCGCCGGTTCAATCGTATTGCCGCCGACAAGATTCTGTACGGCTACGTCGTTTACTTCATGGTCGCCGCGAACCATGCAGAGGACCGTTTTTCCATCTACGTCGAAGGCTACGGCTTTAATCGTCTTTTCTACGGGAATTTGCAGGAAGTTGGCCAGATCTTCGATGGTCGAGCAGTTCGGCGTTTCGATGAGCTCTACGTCGGCTGCGTCTTCAGCCGCCATGTCCAGCGTATTTGGGACGGCCTTTTCAATATCGGCGGCATACTGGCACTTCGAGCAGGAGACGACTTCGGCTTCGCCGGCTGCGGCCAGGGCCATGAATTCATGGGTATGGCTGCCGCCGATTTGGCCGCTGTCTGCTTCTACGGGCTTAAAATTCAAGCCGCAGCGCGTAAATACGCGGTCGTACGCGTCATACATAATCTGATAGGTCTTATGGAGGCCTTCTTCGTCAACATCGAAAGAATAGGCGTCCTTCATGACGAATTCGCGGCTACGCATGAGGCCGAAGCGGGGACGGATTTCGTCGCGGTATTTATTCTGCATCTGCCAAAGGATCAGGGGCATCTGCTTATACGAACGCAGTTCGTTGCGGAGAAGCGTCGTAATCAATTCTTCATGGGTCGGCCCGAGGCAGTAGCCGTTGTCATGGCGGTCCTGCAGCTTGAACATTTCCGGACCGTAAGCGCTCCACCGGCCCGATTCATGCCAGATTTCGGCAGGCTGCATGATGGGCATCATGATTTCCTGGGCGCCTGTAGCGTCCATTTCTTCGCGGACGATCTGTTCTACCTTCAGCGTCACGCGGCGGCCCAAGGGCAGGAAGCTGTACAAGCCGCTGCCGTTTTTCCGCAGCATGCCCGCTTTCAGCATATATTGATGGCTGGCAATCTCAGCGTCTGCCGGAATCTCCCGCAGCGTAGGACTATATAATTTTGATGCTAACATAGACTTAAGACTCCTTTGTAATAGATTTATGTATTTCTTCCAGCAAAGCCGGTACGAGCTGATTTTCAGGCACGCTCTTCAACACCTTGCCGTGGGAAAAGACGATGCCCATTCCCTTGCCGCCGGCGATGCCGAAATCGGCTTCCCGCGCTTCGCCGGGACCGTTGACGACGCAGCCCATGACGGCGACCTTAATCGGCGCTGTGATACCGGATAAGGCTTCCTGTACTTCCTGAGCCAGGCCGATTAAATCGACTTGCGTACGGCCGCAGGTCGGGCAAGAAATCAGCGTCGGTCCGAAGGTCCTGAGGCCCAGGGCTGTGAGAATCGTCTGCCCGGCCGCGATTTCTTCCGCCGGATCGCCCGTCAGTGACACGCGGATCGTATCGCCGATGCCGTTGTACAAGAGATGGCCGATGCCGATGGCCGACTTAATGCTGCCCTCACGGACCAGGCCGGCTTCCGTCACGCCTAAATGCAGGGCGTAAGGAACCTTTTCGGCCAGGGCCGTGTAGGCTTCGATCATCAGCGGTACGTCGGACGCCTTCAGGGAAATGACCATATTGCGGTAATCCAGCCGTTCCAGGATACGGATATGGCGCAAGGCCCCTTCCACCATGGCTTCGGCCGTAGGATGGCCGCCGTTCGCTTCCAGCAGGTCTTCCGGCAGCGAGCCGGCGTTGATGCCGATACGGATGGGAATCTGGCGCGAACGCACCTTTTCCACCACCTTTACGACGTTTTCATCGGCGCCGATATTGCCGGGATTGATGCGCAGGGCATGGATGCCGCTGTCTACGGCCTCCAAAGCCAGCCGATAGTCAAAGTGGATATCGGCGACGATCGGCACGGGAGACGCGGCGGTTACGGCCTTCAAGCCCTTAGCGGCAGCCATATCGGGAACGGCAAACCGCACGATTTCCGCGCCGTAAGAGGCCAGACGGCGCACGTCGGCGACGGCCCGCTCCTCATCGGCAGGAGTAATCGTCGACATCGTCTGTACCGAAATGGGAGCCTCGCCCCCTATCGTAAGATTCCCGACAGTTACGGGAAGTGAATGTCTTCGTTTCATAGTAATCCGGCCTTTCTAAAAACGGCTGATGTCCTGGAACATGGCGAATAAGAACAGCGCTCCCAGAATTACCATGCCTGTCGCCTGGATGTACTGCAGCGCCTTTTTAGGCATGCGCCGGCCAGAAATTCCTTCTAAAATCAGCAGGATAATATATCCGCCGTCTAACAGCGGAATGGGCAGCAGATTTAAAATGCCCAGGTTGATGCTCAGGAAGGCCGTAAAGACGAGAAGGTTTACAAAGCCTACGGACGCTACCTGCCCAGCCAGCTGGGCTACGCCGATGGGTCCGGCCAGGTCAGCCTTCGTTTCGCCGGTAATCATTTCATAGATGCCGACGAGCATGAGCTGGCAAAGCTGCCCCGTCCGCTGAACGGCCATGCCGGCCGATTCAAAAAATCCATGGGACTGCTTCGTTATGACCGGCATGATGCCGAGGGTAGCGCGCTGCGACTGGCTGTCTACCTGAGGGATCATGTCCAGGCTCAGCTCCTTGCCGTCCCGTTCGACGACGACGGTGACGACGGCTCGGCTGTGTTCGGCTACGGCCTGAGAAATATCGCTCCACTGCGTAATAGCCGTGCCGCCGATAGATACGATGCGGTCGCCCTCCTGCATGTCAGCCTGGCTGGCTGCGGAGTTTTCAATGACCGAGCCGACGACGGCCTGAGGCGATACGGTCATCGTGCCTACGGCAAAGGTAACGCCCCACAAGATGAGAATCGCCAGCAGAAAGTTCATGATGCCGCCGGCGGCAATGACCAGCAGCCGGGACGGAACGGGCTTATTCAAAAACGACCGTTCGTTCAGCGGCTCGTCTTCGGTCATGCCGGCGATGCGGTTAAATCCGCCCAAGGGCACGGCCCGCAGGGAATACAGCGTCGAACCATAGGTGCAGCTGTAAATCTTGGGGCCAAAGCCGATGGCAAATTCGTCGACCTGCATGCCCGTTAATTTTGCTGTAATGAAATGTCCAAATTCATGGACAAATACGATGAGACTGAATACAAATACAGTCGCTGCAATGGTAATACCCAATGTCCCAACACCTTTCTACAGTAAAGACGCCGCGCAGCGACGGGCCCAGGCGTCGGCGCTGCGAATCGCGTCTAAGGAAACGTCGCGGCATACCGTATGGCGTTCCATGACGGTGCGTACGACGTCAAATATGCGTGTAAAAGAAATTTCCCGCCGCAAAAAGGCGTATACGGCGACTTCGTTCGCCCCGTTCAGCACGCAGGGCATCGTGCCTCCCGCCTTCCCTGCTTCATAGGCCAGGGGCAGGGAGGGAAATTTTTCAGGATCCGGCGCGAAGAATTCCAGGCTGCCCAACGTTTTCCAGTCAATAGCCTTAGCTCCGCGCACGGGATAGCGCTGCGGATAGGTAAAGGCATATTGAATCGGCAGCCTCATATCGGGCATTCCCAGCTGAGCCAGGACGGAGCCGTCCGTAAATTGTATCATCGAGTGGATGATGCTCTGGGGCTGGACGACGACTTCGATGCGGTCGTAGGGCATATCGAACAGCCAGTGCGCTTCGATGACTTCCAGGCCCTTATTGAACATCGTCGCCGAGTCAATCGTAATCTTGCCGCCCATATTCCACGTCGGATGCTTGAGGCACTGCTCTACCGTAATAGACGGGAATTCTTCCAATGGCCGGTGAAAATGGGGGCCGCCTGAGGCCGTAATCAGCAGCTTGTCGACTTCACTGCCGCTGCGTCCTTCCAGACATTGGAAAATCGCGCCGTGCTCGCTGTCGACGGGCAGGATGCGGACGCCGCGGCGCGCAGCCTCGGCCATGACCAGCTCGCCTGCCGCCACGAGGGTTTCCTTGTTGGCCAGGGCAATATCCAGCCCCTTCTCGATGGCATGGAGCGTCGGCTCAATGCCGGCAGCCCCGACTAAGGACGTCAGCACCATATCGGCTTCGCATTCGTCAATGAGTTTGAGCAGACCTTCAGGCCCGGAAAAAACCGTGCACCTTTCGCCTACTTCCTGCCGCAGCTTTTCGGCTGCCGGCTCGTCGGTCATGCAGGCAAAGGCTGCGCCGTGGGCCTGAATCTGGCGAGCTGCCAGCTCCCAGTTCGAATGAGCGGCAACGGCGGCGAGGGTAAACAGCTGCGGATGAGCTTCAATGACGTCGACGGCCTGGGTGCCGATCGACCCCGTACTGCCGAGGATGATAATTTTCTTCAATGCAGGGCCTCCTCTCAGGCGATGAGCGTGAGATATACATATACGGCCGGAGCGGCGAACAGCAGGCTGTCAAAGCGATCCAGCACGCCGCCGTGCCCCGGAATCAGCGTCCCCGAATCCTTTACCTGGCAGACTCGTTTCAGTATCGATTCTACCAAGTCGCCGAGAGGAGCCGCCACGGCGACGATGATGCCGATAGCTAAGGCGTGGATGAGGGAAAACTGGAAAATAAGCGAAAAGACGAGAGCCGTGACGACGGTGCCGATAAAGCCTCCCAAAGCCCCTTCCTGCGTTTTGCCGGGGCTGATGGACGGGCACAATTTATTTTTTCCCTTAACCTTTCCTACGGCAAAGGCAAAGGTATCGCTGGCCCACGTGGAAAAAATCAGGAGAAACATGAAAAAGCGCGCCGGCTCCAGCATGACGGACGAAAAAGCGTCGGTCATATACGATGCAATCTGCCCGTTTCGCAGCGCCAGCATAGCTAAAAAGCCTCCGCTTACGTACAGCAGGCCGTACAGCGTATAGGCGCTGTCTACAGGCTTTATCTTCCCATGAAATAAGACGGTCTGCAGCAGCAGCCACAGCATGGCGGCTACGGCCAGCAGCATCATCACCTTTACGCTGCCGAACCAATAGGCGGCAAAAAAGCAGACGATCCATCCCGCTCCCATCCGTTCCGACAGATTCGCGCCCAGTTTGCGGACTAAATTACAATACTCATGCCATCCCAAAATAGCCAGCAGGATCATCATGAAAAAAAACAGCCAGTCCCCTTCATAGATAATCCCTATCGTCAGGGCGCCGCCTATGACGCCGGTTATAATTCGTTTTGCCAACATATGTTTCGTTTACCTACCTTATTTCAAACCGCCAAAGCGGCGTTCTCTGCCCTGAAAGGCGAGAATCGCCTCTATGAGCGTCTCTTTTGTAAAATCAGGCCAGCACAAATCGGTATACCAGAATTCGGCGTAAGCCATCTGCCACAACAGGAAATTGCTGACCCGTTTGTCCGCGCCGGGCCGGATGAGCAGGTCCACGTCGTTTTCCGGCGCCGTATACAAATACGAAGCCAGGGAGTCTTCCGTAATATCCTCCGGCTCCAGCCGGCCAGCCTTGACGTCGGACGCCAGCTTCTGCATGGCTTGGGTCAGTTCCAGGCGGCCGCCGTAATTGACGGCGACGTTCAAAATCAAGCCCGTGTTCCCAGCCATGTTCTGTTCCGCTTCGTCAAAGGCCTGACGGAGGGACGGGGAAAGGCGGCTCAAATCGCCGATAAAGTGCAGGCGCACATTATGCTCGTTCAATTCCAGAAGGTTTTTGCTCAGGTATTCCTTCATGAGCTTCATAATATAGGAAACTTCCTCGTCGGGCCGTTTCCAGTTTTCCGTCGAAAAAGCGTATACCGTCAGCACCTTGATTCCCAATTCCCCGGCGGCGGCGACGATTTTCTTCAGCGTGTCCGCGCCGGCCCGATGGCCGTAGCTGCGCGGCATACTCCGCCGTTTAGCCCAGCGGCCGTTGCCGTCCATGATGATGGCGACGTGGCGGGGAATATTGTTCGTATCGAGCAGTTCTATTCCTGTATGCTGTTCTTCCTTCTTCTTTTTTCCTAAAAAGTTAATCATTCTTGCACTTCTCCACCTTGCAGCATGCGAGTTACGCTTTCGCTTTTCTTCAAATTCGCGTTGACCAGAAGATATACGACGCCGTCCCGTTCACGGGCCCGGACGACGTAGGGATCTTCTTCATCGCGGGGAAAAAAGCGGCTTCGCGCCGTCGTGTGCTCTACCTCATATGGCACATTTTTTTCCTGTAATACAGATATGGCATACCGTAACGGCATGCCAATAAAATTTCGTATATCCATTATACTTCCATGACTTCTTTTTCTTTTTTCGCTTTGATTTCGTCGATCAGCTTAATTTTCTTGTCCGTCAGCTTTTGGATATTTTCCTGGGCTTCCTTGCTGTCGTCTTCCGTAATTTCCTTCTTCTTTTCCATCTTTTTGATGGCGTCGTTCGCATCGCGGCGGATATTGCGGATGACGACCTTGGAGTCTTCAGCATCCTTGCTGACTTTTTTGCTCAATTCTTTACGGCGTTCTTCCGTCAGCTGGGGAATTTCCAGGCGGATCATCGTGCCGTCGTTGTTCGGGTTTAAGCCCAGATCGGATTTCAAAATAGCCCGTTCGATATCGCCGAGCATTTTCCGTTCCCAAGGAATAATCGTAATGAGGCGCGGTTCCGGGGCGGATACGTTTGCGACCTGTTTAATCGGCGTAGGCGTACCGTAGTAATCAACGCTGATACGGTCCAGGAGCGTCGTGCTGGCCCGGCCGGTGCGAATCGATGCCAAATCGCGCTTCAGCGCTTCTATGGTCTTATCCATCTTTTCTTCGTTCTGCGTTAATAAGGTTTTTACGTCCATACTATTCACTTCCTTAATCGTAATAATGGTATATATGTATATAATACAGCTTTTAGCCTTCTTTGTCGACTAATGTTCCCAAATCTTTTCCGCTGGCAGCGGCAATAATATTGCCTTCGACGTCGATGTTGAAGACGACGATGGGAATGTTATTGTTCATGCACAGCGTTGTAGCCGTTGCGTCCATGACCTTGAGTTCTTTATTGATGACATCCATGTAAGACAAGCGGCGGAACATCTTCGCGTCGGGATTGAGTTTCGGGTCGCTGTCATATACGCCGTCTACGCCGTTTTTCGCCATGAGGATTGCGTCGGCTTCGATTTCTGCAGCCCGCAGCGCTGCCGTCGTATCCGTAGAGAAATAGGGATTGCCCGTGCCGGCGCCGAAGATGACGACGCGGCCTTTTTCCATGTGGCGAATCGCCCGGCGGCGGATGTACGGTTCTGCAACCTGCTGCATGTTGATAGCCGTCTGTACGCGCGTCGCTACGCCGTTCTTTTCCATAGCGTCCTGCAGCGCCAGGGCGTTCATGACCGTTGCCAGCATGCCCATGTAATCGGCTGATACGCGATCCATGCCCTTTGCGCTGCCCGACAGGCCGCGCCAGATATTGCCGCCGCCTACGACGATAGCTACCTGAATGCCCAGCTTATTTACTTCTACGACCTGCTTGGCAATCGTTTCGACCGTTTCCGGGTCGATGCCGTATCCCTGGGCTCCCGCCAACGCTTCGCCGCTCAATTTCAATACAATGCGATTATATTTTTTCGTTTCCATACCAAGGCCTCCTGCTCCCGGCGCTGCCGCGCCGTATAAAGTCACATTAGAAAATAAGAGAACACGAAAATGGTGTTCTCTTATATGCAGTCTTATTTAGCTTGTGCCATAACTTCGGAAACGAAATCGTCGTTGCGCTTCTGGAGGCCTTCGCCCAATTCGTAGCGGGTATAACGGCGGATGTCGATTTTTTCACCGATCTTAGCGATATTTTCAGTAATAACCTGCTGAATCGTCTTGTCGGAATCTTTGATGAATTCCTGGTCAAGCAAGCAGTTTTCTTTGTAGAATTTTTCGATACGGCCGACGATCATCTTTTCGACGATTTTTTCCGGTTTGCCTTCGTTCAGAGCCTGCTGGCGGAGAACTTCTTTTTCATGTTCAAGAACATCTTCCGGAACGTCTTCTCTCTTGAGGTATGCCGGGTTAGCTGCAGCGATCTGCATTGCAATGTCTTTGCAGAGGTCTTTGAAGTTGTCCGTCTGGGCTACGAAGTCCGTTTCGCAGTTGATTTCTACGAGAACGCCGATACGGCCGTTGCCGTGGATATAGGAGTAAACCAAGCCTTCGGCTGCGATGCGGTCTGCTTTTTTAGCAGCAGCTGCCAAGCCTTTTTCGCGAAGGAAGTCGATTGCTTTATCCATATCTCCATCCGTAGCTGCGAGCGCTTTTTTGCAGTCCATCATGCCAGCGCCAGTTTTTGTTCTTAAATCTTTTACCATGCTTGCTGTAATAGCCATCTTAGATATTCCTCCTAAATGTAATATACAGTTTGAATAAAGGTAAGGAATGAAGCACTCCTTACCTTTATATAATGAGCCATGTAGTTCTCAAAGGGCCGATGTCTTAGTTTTCTTCAGCGACAGCTTCCGTTTCAACAGCTGCTTCTTCAGCGGCGCCTTCTTCAACCTGTTCGCCCTGGTTGCCTTCCAAAACAGCGTCGGCGATCTTGCCGGTCAGCAGTTTTACGGCGCGGATAGCGTCGTCATTTGCCGGAATCGGGTAGTCGATGAGGTCGGGATCGCAGTTCGTGTCAACCGTAGCGATGATGGGGATGTTCAGTTTACGGGCTTCCGATACGGCGATTTCTTCTTTTTTCGGGTCGATGACGAAGAGAGCGTCCGGAAGCTTCTTCATGTCTTTGATACCGCCGAGGTATTTCTGGAGTTTTTCCATTTCGTGTTTCAAAATGGTAACTTCCTTCTTCGGCAATACGTCAAACGTGCCGTCTTCAGCCTGTTTTTCCAACGTCTTCAAGCGCTTTACGCGTTTTTCAATCGTCTGGAAGTTGGTCAGCATGCCGCCGAGCCAGCGTTCGTTTACATAGAACTGATTGCAGCGTTCAGCTTCATTTTTAATGGATTCCTGAGCCTGCTTTTTCGTGCCGACGAAAAGAATTTTACCGCCTTCAGCAGCCAGGTCGCGTACGAAATTGTAAGCTTCGTCCATTTTCTTTACGGTTTTCTGCAAGTCGATGATGTAGATGCCGTTGCGTTCCGTGAAGATGAAACGAGCCATTTTAGGGTTCCAGCGGCGAGTCTGGTGGCCGAAATGAACGCCTGCTTCTAATAATTGTTTCATAGATACTACTGCCATAATTGTTACTCCTCCTGTTGTTCCTCCGCCCGGTCATCGCCTGCCGTCACTGCCGAGCAGCACAGCTGCAGGCTCACCAAGCGTGCGTATTTTTAAGCATAGTACTTAAACCTTTGCTATTATATCACATTGTCTTCGAGTGCACAAGCCGTTTTTGCGCAAAAAAAGCCGCTCCTGCATGTACTGCCCGGAGCGGCTGAGCCTCTATTCCAAAATATATACCGGCACGGTGCGTCGTCCGAAAACTATGCAGGAATTATAATCCTCCATGCACAAGTCGATGCGGTTTCCTAAAATATCTCCGCCCGTATCTTCGGCAACGGCTACGCCGTATCCCGGAATATATACCCGTGTTCCCAAAGGAATGACGTTGGGATCTACGGCGACGACGCCGTAACGGGCGACGGTACCCATCTTGGTAATGCCCGCGCCGTTGCCGTCCGACGGCAGGTACGCCGTCGCTTCCATCGTAAAGACTTCCTTATACTTGGATACGTCTCCCGTGTTGAGCGTTACGGTTTCCTGTGTGCCTACGCGGCGGATCAGGGGCTGCATTTCCGTCACCAGCGTCGTGGAAACGACTTCCTTCCCGACGACCTGGCCGTCGAGACTGATGATATGGACGGTGACCTTCTTGCGTCCGTTCATCCCTTCCTGGACGATTTCTTCCTGGCCCTGGCTCAGGTTTTCATCAGGGATGCTTTCAATGGCAAAGGGAACGACTTCATCTTCCGTGATTGCCTTACGGGAAATATTCCCAATTCGTATCGTCATATTAGGAACGACCGGTGCGGACGTATCGCCGTAAGGACGATAATTCTCCGCGTCGTATCCATATTGTTCGGCAACTTCCTGTACGGTCTTTTTGGCCGACATAACAGTCTGTTGTTTGCCTTTATGTTCCAATATGACGGGAACGGCCCGGCGAACCGTAACGGCAGTTCCTTCTAACAATTCGGATGTTGACATTTCAATTTCATCATATGGCCCGAGCGCAATATTATTTTCGCGCATCAGCGCGTCAGCATTGACGGCGTGGGTATATACGGAACGAGTTGCGCCGTCTGTCTGGATCGTGACGGATTTTCCTTTGTCAATAAATCCAGCTAAGGAAACTATGATTAATAAAGCGACTAAGGTTGCATACATGCGAGTAATGGGCCCTTGATATCGTTTGTTCATCAAATCCCTCCTAACTGGAAATCATTCTATCAAAGGCCTGTTACCCTGTCAATTTTTACAGGTTAACAATAATGGCAAAAATGAGATAAATATCATATCTTCAGCACGATTGTCAACATTAAAGGGCCTGCGAAAAGGCTGTTTATACTGCGTGATAAGGGCGATTTTGAGAGAGCTTTACATGGTTTCCCACATTAAAGTAAAATTTTTTCAAAAAAGTATATTTTTGTGGTGAAAAAATCCTGTTTTTCTTACAAAATATATTCTATCCCCCACTTTTCTTATATACCGTCTCTTTTATATCGGTTTTCTGCTCCATGAAAGCACAAAAAACGTCCTCTCCCTGCGGAGAGGACGCCGAGGTCACGTCGCTTAACGACGCTTGTTCTTCTTATGCTTTTTATGTTTTTCTTCAGCTTCATGCTGGAGCATCATCTGAGCGTGAATCGGCGCTGCATCAGCCGGCCGTTCGTCGGCAATGTAGCGGTACGTGCCGTCGGAATTCATGGCGTAGGCCTTGACGTTATCGTTAAAGTACAGCGACAGGATTCCCTTGATGCGTTCCTTATGTGGACCGTATTCAACGGGGATCATCAGCTCTACCCGTTCGTTCAGGTTACGGGGCATCCAGTCGGCCGACGAGATGAATACGTCTTCGTCCCCGTTATTATAGAAGTAGAATAAACGGCTGTGTTCGAGAAACCGGCCGACGATGCTGTGAACCTCGATGTTTTCGCTGATTCCCGGCAGGCCCGGCCGCAGGACGCAGATCCCGCGGACGATGAGATGGATTTTGACGCCGGCAGCTGATGCTTCGTACAATTTAGCGATGACCTCCTTGTCGAGGAGGGAATTCATCTTGGCGACGATGAGGGCTTTCTTGCCCTTTTTAGCCCAGGCCGTTTCCTGTTCTATCTTTTCATAAATCCGTTCGCGCAGATTCAGCGGCGCGACGGCCAGTTTATTCCACTGCGGCGGGTCGGAATATCCCGACAGGAGATTGAAAAATGCTGAGGCGTCAACGCCGATGAGCGTATTAGCCGTCAGGATGCCTACGTCCGTGTAAATGCGGGCTGTCTTGCCGTTGTAGTTGCCCGTCGCCAAATGGACGTAACGGCGGATGCCCTCTTCTTCACGGCGGACTACCAGGGTGATTTTCGAATGGGTTTTCAAGCCCATGATGCCGTAGATGACGTGGCAGCCAGCCTTTTCCAGCTTGCGGGCCATGAAGATGTTGTTTTCTTCGTCAAACCGGGCCTTAACTTCCATGAGAACCGTGACCTGTTTGCCGTTTTCCGCAGCTTCCGCCAAAGCGGCGATGATAGGAGAACGGCTGCTGACACGATATAAGGTCTGCTTGATAGCCAGCACGTTCGGGTCTGTAGCAGCTAATTTGATAAAGTTCTCTACCGTATCAAAGGTTTCGTACGGATGATGTACCATAATATCCTGCTTAGCAATGGCCGTCCACATATCAGGTGCGCCAAGTTCTTCCAATTCATACGACGGCTGAGGCGACGCGGCAGGATAACGGAGATGATCATACCCCTCGATTCCCGTAAAGGAGAAAAATACCTTGCAGTCCAAGGGGCCGGGTATCATATACAAGTCCTTGTCTTCCAGCTGCAGCTCGCCGCGCAGGAATTCCCGGACCATACGGCTCGCCGACTGGGCCAGTTCCAAGCGGACGGCTGCGCCCTTGCGGCGTTTTTTCAGGGATTTTTCCACTTCTACGAGCAAATCTTCCGCTTCGTCGTCAATATCTAGGTCGGCGTCGCGGGTTATGCGGAACGGCACGGCTTCGAGGATATCGCAGCCCAGGAAGAAACGGTTGGCATAGGCGCCGAGGATGTCCTCCAGAAAGAGGAACTGCTTCGCGTCGCCGGCAGCTACGGGCACCTTGATGATGCGGGGAATGATCGGCGACGGCACGGGCAAAATGGCCGTCTTTACCGACGTATCGCCCTGTTTCTTGCGCAGCAGGACGGCCAGATTCAGATTCAGGCTGGCGAGGAAGGGAAAGGGATGGCTCGAGTCGACGGCCATAGGCGTGACGACGGGGTAAATTTCCCGCTCGAAATAGCTGTCCAGCCAGATGCGCTGCTCTTCATTCAGCTCGTCGACGCTGACAAAATGAAGGCCTTCCTGCTGCAGCTTGTCCTGAATGACCGAATAATATTCGTACTGCTGGTCCACCAGCGTGTGTACCATAGACTGGATGGCTTCAAACTGCTCTTGCGGCGTCATGCCGGCAATGTCGATGTGCTTGACGCCGCTTTCGATGAGGTGTTTGACGCCGGCCACGCGGATCATAAAGAATTCGTCCAGATTTGACGCGGCAATAGCTACGAAATTCAGCTGTTCCAGCAAGGGATTGGACGGCACGATGGCTTCCCGCAGAACCCGTTCGTTAAACTTGATCCACGTACATTCCCGGTTTAAATAATTTTCTGGTTCTGTATACTTCAAAATAGTCACTTATCCTTTCAGTAATTTAGGCGAAATGCCGAAGACTTCGGCGAAATTGACGGCCGTCTTCATGAACGTCCACCGTTCCAGGGAAATATCCAAATCGGAATGGTAGCGGACGATGAGTTCGTTGCCGACCAATTCGGCCTGTATGCGCTTTATCTTTCCTAAATGGCTCTTGTCGAGGGAGTCGGCCAGGCTGAAAATCGCCGCGAGCTTGGCCGCCGTAATCTTCTGCTCCGGCGACAGGACGTCGTACATGTCCGACGAATCCTGTATCACGCCGCCGTCGGCGTAATAGGCAATGTTGGCCAGCACTTCCTTTTCTTCGTCTGTAATGCCGAATAAGTCCGTTTCCATGATAAGGTGATACGTGCAGAGATTGTGCTTGCGGATGTTGACGTATTTGCCCGTTTCATGAAGGATCGACGCCAGCTGCAGCAAGTAGCCGCACGAGAATTTCAAGCCGATTTCCTTATACACGGCGTTGAACAAAATACCGCAGAACTCGCCTACGCAGGCGGCATGTTCCGGCGCGTACCAATACTTGCCGGCAATGCGGCGCGTCAAGTTGAGCAGCAGCCCCCGCTGATGGGCTACGTAAGAATTATCGGTCTGCTCGGCTACGTAATGCATGGAATAGCCCTCCGTAAAGGTCGTGCTCATCATGACCAGCAGGTCGACGTCGATGATGCGCAGGAGCTCGTAATACAGGAGCAGCGTCGGCATGATGACGTTGGCCAGATTTTCCGAAAGCTTGCAGCGCTGCATGAGCTTAAAGGGCGTAATGCCGTGGAAGGAATTGACGAACTGGCGCAGCTCGTCGGCCTTGATGAGGCGGACGCCGTTCGTTTCTTCCTTATGCATAAGCTTGCCGATGAGCGTTGCCGCCCGGCCCGACAGGACGATGTATTTAATATCGTGATGGCGCACGCTGGCCCACAGGGGGGACAAGGCGCCGTAGATGTATTCGCGGGCTGCCGTCGGAAAGGTCAGCTCTTCCCGCTGCTTAGGCGTGAAGTTTTCCAAAATGCGCAGCGAGCCGATGTGGACGTTTTGCTGAAACAGGAGCTCGTCCGATTTCCAGCAGGTCAGCCCTACGCCGCCGGACGTAATATCCAGCAGGAGGACGGCCTTGTCGGCAAAGTTGAATTTCCCCTTCAGCACGTGATAATACAAGCCGAAGAATTTATAGTAAATTTCCTTGGCCATGCGCACGACAGTGACGCGGAAGCCCGTGCGGAAATAAATTTGATCGATGACATTGAGCAGGTTGTCGGCTTCGCGGATAGCCGTCGTCGACAAGACGCGCACGTCCGTGACGTCGTAGTCCCGCAGGAGCTGCTTGAATTTATTTAAAATCGTGCAGATTTCGTTGAGAGACTGGAAGCTGACGTGATGGCGCGTAAAGACTTCCCCGCCGTACTGGACTTCCCGCGATACATTTTCAATGACCTCCATATCGTCCAGCGACGAATACGCGATGATTTTCAAGGTCATATTGACCGTGCCGATATGTATGATGCCAAATTGCCGCTTGGCCTGATATTCCATAGTAGTTCCTCGCCTTCCTTGCTGATGACGCGAAGACTCTCTCCCCGCCGTCTCTTCATATATTATACATGAAATACCGGCGATGGTGGCGATCTTTTTGTATAATTTGTGTAAAAAATGAAAAAAGCTTGTATAATAGGCGGCTCTGCAAAAAATACGGAAGAATCCTCCCCATTTTCTTTAGTCATACGAATTATTTCCATTTCGTTTTAACGGCAAATTTTGCAAAATCGTTTCATCGTCTCGGCAAGATGTAGTATAATAACAGAAGATTATGGATTACAAAGAAAAGAGGTATACAATGGAAAAATTAGCCATCATCGATATGGGCTCCAACTCCATCCGGTTTGTCGTCCTCCAGATAAACGACAACAAATCGTATTCCTTCCTGTATCAGGAAAAAGAATCCATACGCCTCGGACAAGGCCTTACCCAGACGGGCGAACTGAGCGACGCCGGCATGGAACGGGCCATGAAATGCTTAAAGGTATATAAGCACATCATGGAGGTTATGGAAATCCAAAACTGCATCGCCGTCGCCACCGCCGCCGTGCGCAACGCCTCGAACGGCGACGAGTTCCTGAAGCGGATTTACGCGGAAACGGGCGTAGCCATGACTGTCATTACAGGCGAACGGGAAGCCTATCTCGGCTATTTGGGTGTCATCAACACCATCGCCATGAAGGACTTTCTCCTGTTCGACCTGGGCGGCGCCAGCGTCGAGCTGACTCTGGTACAAGAAGGCGAACCAGTTCATTCCGTTTCCATCCCCATCGGCGCCGTAACGGTTACGGAAAAATTCAATCTCCAGGGCAACGTAGATGCAATCGCCCTGCAGGACTGCCTGAAATTCGTACGGAAAAAGCTCCTCGCTGCCGACTGGATTAAAAATCTGCGCCTCCCCCTCGTCGGCATTGGCGGCACGGCCCGTACTTTTGCCAAGATGGATCAGCGGACAACGAATTACGAGCTGACGAAGGTGCATAACTACATCCTGCCGGCAGAGCACTTCGACGCCCTGTATACGGAAATTACGACGCGGACCAGCGCCAACCGCAAGAAGATCCCCGGCCTGTCGAGCGAACGGGCCGACCTCATCGTCGCCGGCGCCGCCGTCATTAAGACACTGTTCGATACGGCAGGCAGCCCGGAACTGGTCGTCAGCGGCTGCGGCCTGCGTGAAGGGCTGTTCTTTGAATACTATACCTCTTACTTCCACCTGCCTGCGCCTCGCTTCGACGATATCCTGAAATTCAGCATCCGCAACTTCGTCGGCACCCTAGGCGGCATCGTCAACGAATCCCACTGCCAGCAGGTCACCCATACGGCAGGCCTTCTCTTCGACCAGCTGAAAGACCTGCACGGCTACGGCGAGCGGGAACGGCTGTACCTCACGACGGCGGCCCAGCTTCACGACGTAGGCAAAATCATCAATTTCTACGATCACGCCCGCCATTCGGCCTTCATGATCGGCCACGCGCCCCTGTACGGCCTGACGCAGCGCGAGCAGCTCATCGTCAGCTTCATCGCCGGCTTCCACCACGGCATCAGCCGCAAGACCCTGCGGGCCTACCGCTACGCCAACATGGTCACGGCAGAAGACTGGGCGATGGTCCGCAAGCTCTCCACCTTCCTGGCCTTGGCCGAAGCATCGGACATTACGTACGAGCAAGTCGTCCAGGATATTCACGTCACCACTGCGGAAAACGTCGCCGTCGCCGTCATCACGACGGCTCCCGGCGTAGCCTACAACGCAGCGGACTACGAAATGAACCAGCTGACCAAGCAATTCAAAAAAGAATTCGGCATCTCCCTGCTCCTCGTCTGGAAGTGAGCCTGCAGGAAAACCATTCATTTTAAACATATAAAGAAAGACACTTTCCAACGGTATGTCGTCAGAAAGTGTCTTTTTTATGTCCGTATATCAGGTATTTTTTAAGTTAGCGGATCGATACGTCTTCGCCGGCGAGGATTTTCTTCATCGTCCGAGCCGGGCACATCTTGCCGCACATCGTGCAGGTGCCTTCGCATTCGGGCTTGCTCGATTCATAGTAACGGCGAGCCTTTTCCGGGTCGATGGACAAGGAAATCATCGTTTCAAAATCTACTTCCACGCGGGCCTTGCTCATAGCGTCGTCCCATTCCTGCGCGCCGGGGATGCCCTTGGCCAGGTCGGCGGCGTGCGCAGCGATGCGGGCGGCGATGATGCCTTCCTTAACGTCGTTTACGTCGGGCAGGCGAAGGTGTTCGGCCGGCGTAACATAGCACAGGAAGTCGGCTCCGGATGCACCAGCAATGGCCCCGCCGATAGCGCTCGTAATGTGGTCATAGCCCGGAGCGATATCCGTGACGATGGGGCCCAATACGTAGAAGGGCGCGCCGTGGCACAGGCGTTTTTCAATCTTCATGTTGGCGGCGATTTCCGTCAGGACCATGTGGCCCGGGCCTTCGATCATGACCTGGACGTTGTGTTCCCAAGCCCGTTTCGTCAATTCGCCGAGGGTAATGAGTTCTTCGATCTGGGCTGCGTCCGTCGCGTCGTGGGTGCAGCCGGGACGGCAGGCGTCGCCCAAGCTCAGGGTAACGTCGTATTTTTCACAGATGTCGAGGAGACGATCATAGTATTCATAGAAGGGGTTTTCCTGATTGTTCATTTCCATCCAGGCAAACAGCAGCGAGCCGCCGCGGGATACGATATTGGTCAGGCGGGGGTTCTTCTTGATACGTTCAGCCGTCTTGCGGTTCATGCCGCAGTGGATGGTCATGAAGTCTACGCCGTCTTCTGCGTGCTGTTCGACGACGGAGAAGAATTCGTCTACCGTAATATCCTTCAAGTCCTTTTCCAGCATGCCGACAGCGTCGTACATGGGAACGGTGCCGATCATAGCCGTAGACATATCGACGAGCTTGCGGCGGAATTCGCGGGTCTTGCCGAAGTTGCTCAAGTCCATGATAGCTTCGGCCTTCATGTTGATGGCGTTCTGCACCTTCTGCAGTTCCAATTCATGGTCGTTATGTTCCGGCGATACGCCGAGGTTGACGTTGATTTTCGTTCGGCAGTCCTGGCCGACAGCTTCCGGCGAAAGGCTGGTGTGAAGCTTATTGGCCGGGATAGCGACCTTGCCTTCGGCTACGAGCTTCATGAGCTTTTCCATAGGCATTTTTTCTTTTTCCGCAACGATTTTCATCTGCGGCGTGACAATGCCTTTGCGGGCTGCGTCCATCTGTGTTGTGTAAGTCATAAAACGTACCTCCTGCTAATGAGTTTAACCTAAATATAGAAAAGAATAATAGAAACAGGTAAATAAAAAAGCTCACCTCCGCAGGTGAGCTTTATAATCCCGTAAAGCTTCCCTACGTCGGCATTATCCGAATCAGGTACATAAGGGACAAGCGCGAATCCAAACGCTTTCTCAGCCTTGCGGCGCCCCTAGCTTTTTTAGTTATCTCGTCTTATTATAATATACTTGCACAGGGAATGCAAATATAAATTGCCATGGGACAGTGTCAAGTTGTTGTGGGTATATATTTGACAGAAATATCTTGGCATGTAAATCCAGCCTTTTAGTATCTAATGTATATGGTGATATCCACTGTTTTGGATATCTTTCATCCATCTTCCGTGTAATGCGCCTTCGCTCCCCGGCATACGGCAGCTGTGCTCTGCATCATACACGCAGTACGGCAGCCGCCGGCGTCGGCATTGCCTCGTCAATTCCTGTTCATTCAGGTCTGGTACTGTATCGGAGGGTTTCTTCGTCAGGCAATCTAAGGCATAGCGCCACACGTCGCCGCCGTTTTCTGCCAGCGTCCGCAATCGGGCAATCCGTTCCGCCCCGTCTTTGCTCCAGCCCATTCCACGTGAGCTCAGCCGGGCCGACAGGATATGACTGACATGCCCTTCCGTACTGCTGGCGAATGTCTCCCGGTTCTGCAGCCAGTCCCGAATCCCTTCCCAATGGTTCAGGATATATTGCTGACCTCTTCGAATCGCCTTTCTCCGATACGGACGGTGCCGTATCTTCTGTTCAGCTTCCCAGCAGAATTGCTCCCGGTCATTGGCCAGCAAGGCGTCATACAGAGGTTGGATCGTTTCCGTCCCCGCTATCTGCCGCAAGTATTTGACAACATGAAATCCGTCCGTGACGCATCGGCTCTTTTCCAAGTACGCCGTCGCGCTCTGTATCCACGCCGCCCCGTCTCCCAGAATCGTAATCTCTGGACTGTCGTATACGGTTTGGATATATTCCTTGATTTCCTTCCAAGGCATCCCATATCCCGTAAACACCCGTTTGGCTGTCAGTGTTCTCCGTTTTTTTCCCTCCGCTACTTTCCCTTCATATACATAGGCCAGCCGCAGCTGCCGGCTGTTTCCCTGCTGCATAGCCACATGGTCTTCGTCGGCTTCGATGAACAGTTCGGATACCTTCGGCCTCCGTTCCGGCAGGGGAGCCGCCGTATTGGGGATCGTCCCCAACCGGCATAAGACGTTCCGCACGCTCTGTTTGCTTACCGGGACCGGAGTGGATACTTGGGCTGCTTTCGCATAACTCATATCCTTGGCATGTTCTGCCATCCGGGCCTGACAGGAAGCCTCGATCCGGCTGTACGCCGGCAGTTGGCACCATTCGTCCAGCAGATAGGTGTAGCGGCCCGTGTCTTTCTGTCGGTAATACCGGCGGTGAAAGGTGATTTCTCCAAACGTGGTTACCAAAGTGCGCGGACGGGCTGTTTCTTTGATCTGATAGGTACGCTGCGGCTTCACCGTTTCATAGATGGCTTCATCGGCCTGTTCTAACATTGCCGACAACACCTCCCGCCCCAGGTTCTGCACAAACTCTTGTACAGCCAGCGTCACGTCGGTCAGGGACGCCTGGCCCGTTACTAACGATTCCATGTTTGTATTAAAAAAGTCTGTACTGAGAGAAAGAATCTGTTGTATAATGTTCATGAGAAGGACTCCTTTGCATGAGATTGTGGTGATTTCATTATACCAAAGAAGTTCCTTCTCTTTTTATATGTTCTTCACTTTTGTGCAGTAAAGTTTTCCCACAATTATTTTACACTAACTTGCCATGCCCCGTTTCGATACGGCTCAAGGTTTCCGGCATATCTATTTAATGAATCCTGTTTCTTCGCCCGCCGGGCTGCTGCACAGCCGGCCACAGGCAGTCGGCCCGCACCTTGGCCTTGAGCTTATCTACGGCCTGCCCGACGATTTTGCAGGCCTGCGGCTTCGACAAGCCGTGAAGCGCGCCGATCGTCTCATAGGTATAATCCTTTACGTACCGCAAATACAAGAAGTGACGTTCCTCTTCGGTCAGACACTGCAGATAGGGCGCCAGCTCATCCTGCAGCTCTATACGCTGTACAGCCGTATCAAATGCACAGACTGAATGGCGGAAAAGGGCGAGCTCTGCCCTCTCCTCCTGCGGGAACAGCATCCGTTCGACAGCCTGCCAATAGGCCTTGAAATGCCGGCTTTCCCGCCGAAACGCCGTCTGCACAGCTCGCCGCAGCGCCGCCGGCCCTTCTTCCTCTTCGTCCAGATCAAACGAATAAATACATTCCAGTACGGCCAGATGGGCCGTCGAAAGGGCCTCGTCCAGCGAATCGTAGCAATAGCGGTATTTCCGGGCATATTTGTACAGCAAGGGCCGGAAAACCTGCAGAATAGCCAACACAGCCTCTCCGTCGCCTGCCTGCGCCTGCCGTATCCACTGCCGAATGATGTTGTTCATGGGTGTCGCCTCCTTGATAAATATACTCTGCTATAAAACATAAAGAGCCGAAGGACATCCCCCGGCTCTGTCATATTAAACTCAGGTACTGCAAAGGGTATGGATACGAATCCCCCTAGAATAAATACGATACCTGGGCGTGGAAGCTGCCGCCTTCCCGTTCTCCCGCATAGCCCCGGACGTTCAGGTCAAAGTTCCACGGGCTCGTTTCCGACGGCTGGTATTTCAGCCCCAGCTCAGCCATGCAGGTACTACCCTGCAGGCTCTGTGTCGGCGCGTCCAGTCCGGCGGCCCGCATGTCAGCGTCGCCGTTGAATTCGTATTCATAAGCCAAGCCGTAATACGTGCTGACCCGTTCTTCCGGATTCGTGCGGATACGCGCCCCGATGCGCAGGCGGTCGCTCGTAATGTCGTCGAATTCAAACCGGTCGCCTGCTACGTCAAAGCTGTCGCCGTCCGTATAGGTATGGAAGAACTTCCCGTATACGTCCAGTTCCCGGTCAGCGCTCAGGCTGAACACCTTGCCTACGCCGATATGGGCGCCGTAGTAATTACTTTCGCTGCTGCAGCCGTAATGGTTCCCCTCGCCGTCCATCAAGGCATTGTCCATATCCGATTTCAGCGTGCCGGCCCGCAGGGAGCCTTCATAGTACCAGCCGTTGTCCCGGTTGTAGCGCACGGCTGCGCCGCCGCCGTTGTACAGCAGACTGCCGTCGCCGCGGAAGAATTCGTTGTTGAAGGAATTATACGTGCGGTAATTGCCCGTGCCGTTTTCGTAGAACACGCCCCAGCTCAGGTCGCCGTCTTTGACCTTGTGCGTATTGCCGACGCCGACGATGGTGCTCCAGCCGTTGATCTTCAGGTCGCTGTTTACGTCGTACTTGCTGCGGTTGCCGTAGACTGCGGCAAAGGTCTTCGTGCCGTAGCGGCCGTCGTGGCTCAGCGTATCGAGGCTGTCGCTGACGAGGTCCGTTCCCTGATTGACAAAGGCTGCGGCAACGGCGCGGTTCGATGCAATTACATCTACCTGCGGGTTGCGAGAAAATCCTGTTACAGTATATACCAAGTTATTCGTCGCATCGGTCAAACTGAGCTCTCCCGTCCCCAGCTTCGCTACGCCCTGAGAAAAAACGGCACTCGATTCCACATTGTCCATACTCAGGCCAGTATCTACATTACTCTTAATGATAGTCATACGGTCGCCAGGATTAACTACTGCATTCCTATCGATAACAAGGTTTTCTAATTTAACCTGCGTATGTTCTAATGCCTTTAAAACTCCGTCTTTAATATTCATTACATTGCTGTCAGCTGCCCACTTCGTGTTTCTAAAAGAAATCAGGTTGAAATTCTGCGCACTATCAAATGAACCAGACCACCCATCAACAACAAGCGTATTTCCTGTAGTCTTTTCAGCAGACTGATTAGAACCAAACAGCTTAACACTATCAGATAAAGAAAATTTACCGCGCAGAGTTATCGTATTGTCATTAACCGTTCCGGACCCACTATATCCTGCATATATATCAAGTTTGGATAATTTTCCTCCAGCAGCAGAACTATCTTCATAAATTAATACTTCATTTCCTGATACACTTCCCTTGGTTCCCTGGTTTTCAGCACGTCCTCCATAAATCTCACCTCTACCATTCTTACCTGAGACATAACTTCCGCTAGAAATCTTAACTATATTATTTTTAACTGTAGCATTCCCCTTAGTATATCCTCCTGCTGCACACGAGGTTATATGTGCAGCAGCTCCAATATTTACAACATTTCCGGCAATGGTGTCATTATCTCCGAAAGTGCCCGCTACCTTCCTACTATTGCCATATCCACCATACACATCACTCACCGTTGCATTTTCTTCTACATTCACGGTATTATTTAACATCAATTGACTTTCAAGATGTTCCTCCCATTTATAACCACACCCACCGAAAACGCTATCATGACTACCGCCGTATACGTTAACTACATTGCCGCTAACTTCCCCAGCACCATTCTCAAGATATCCGCCATAACACCACACAACCTTCGCCGACCGACTCTCTACATTCACGGTATTATTAGATACAGTTACACCATCTCCCTCACTATATCCTCCATAAACATAACTCTGTTTCAGATTTGCGGCATAGGTTACTCTTATTATTATTGGCATCTTCAGACTTACTATATCCACCATAAATCTTTATCTGTGTACTGCTGGTTCCATTAACCTCGATATCTCCTCCCTCTGCCGCTTCATTTTCGTTTTGCCAGCCGTAAATCTCATCATAATTTCGCGCGTTAGGTATTGTCCCAATACCATTTCGATCATTAAAATTAATTGCTTGTACTGTTAAACCGCCCGCCAGCGTCAGCCCTGCTGTCAAAGCGACTGCAGCCAGTTTTGCGCAGCACCTGCTGTTTATATAAAAATGCTCCCGTACCCTATACCGTTTTTTATCTGACAAGTGTTTCATACTAACATCCTCCTGCATATATCTGTCATAAATACATCTTGCTTATACTTCATGTTTCCTATTTTTCTGCCTACTTTTGCTGCGATTTTCATATACCCATCGTTCCCGGCAGCCATTACTGCAAAAGGCCATGCGCCGATCCTTCGGCTCTGTCACCTTCACCAGTCTGCCGCACTGCCGGCAGCGGAATGTCCGACTGACCGACTGGGATTTTACGCCTTTGGTCTTGGAATGCTTCCAGTACAGCCGTTCGCAGTGGGGCGAGCAAAACTTCGTCCGCTTGTCTGCTGCGCTTCTCACGCTGACGACCTCGCCACAGCGCAGACAGCGGAACGTCCGCAGTATCTTCCCCTTAGTAGGGAGGGACGCATGGATGTTCGGACGATGCCGATAGGCCCACAGCCGGCAGGCCGTGCTGCAGTATTTCTGCGTCACCCGCCTTGCCGTAAATTCTCTGCCGCAGGCCGGACACACCAGCTGCCGTTTCATGACGCCTCTTCACGTGCCGGCTGTTCCCTGCCGCGCCATGAGTTTACCCAGACCGGGGTTAAATAAGCACGCAAAAAAGACAGCCTGCAGAATTCCTCTGTATGCTGTCTTCCTTCGTATGTATCTATAACAGGATATACGTATCCCTGTGCTTGTACTTCATGCCAGTTCGAGGGCTTTACAATACCATATCTATACCCCCCCCCCGGTATGTAATTTTCTCATTGCGCCGTGTACTGCGAATCGTACGTCCTTCCGCATCTCCTTCGCGCTCATTTTTTCACCTCCTCTCCAATCTTGAATTCTAGTGTAACAAATATCCTGACTATTTTCAATATACATTCATTATTTTATCGTTTAGAACTGAAAGAGTGGCTAATACCATAAAAAATTTGATTTATTGAAGCTTGCAGGGATTCGTCTTAACAACTCATTTCCATACAAAAAAAACGGAGCCGCCCTATCCTTCATCTGCACGGCAGCTCCGTTCATATCATCATATTTTATATAATCAATCTCATAGTACGTCACACATACCCCATCTCGCACAGGCTCGTAAAGGTCCCGTCGCCAATGATGATGTGATCCAGGACGGGGATTTCCATGATGTGGCCGGCCTGAGCGATTTGCCTGGTCACGGCGATGTCGTCGCTGCTGGGAGACGGGTCGCCGCTGGGATGGTTATGTACCAGTACGACGGCGGCAGCGTTGTACTGAATAGCAAAGCGAAAGACCTCGCGGGACTTTGCCAGGCTGGAATTAATCGTGCCGATGGTCAGCGTCCGCACGGCGATGAGCTGATTTTTCGTCGATAAGTATACGGCGCGGAGCTGCTCCTGCGGCAGGAAGCGCATATCTTCCATGACGTATTCGGCAATGGCCTGAGGCGTGCTGAAATCGGGAGCGTTCTGCTTGACCCGCTGGCGGGCAATGCGCCGTCCCAGCTCGACGGCCGCGCAGATCGTCACGGCCTTGTCGGCTCCTACGCCGCGGATGGCGCACAAGTCGGCTACGCTGGCCTCGCTGAGGTAATAGAGGTTTTCTCCCGGCAGAGAACGCAGCAGGGACCGCGACACGTCCAAGACGGAATGGCCCTTCACGCCCGTGCGCAGCAAAATAGCCAGTAAATCCTGATCCGTCACGGCTTGCGCGCCTTGCTGGAGAAATTTTTCCCGCGGCTTTTCGCAGCAGGCCATAGGCTGGACCGGGCTCATCAGGCATTTACCTTGGCCTTGTGGAGCATCCGGCAGACCTGGGACAAAGGCAGGCCGACGACGTTCGTATAGGAGCCGTTGATCTTGTCTACAAAAGCTGCGGCCCGTCCCTGAATGCCGTAGGCCCCTGCCTTATCCAAGGGATCGCCGCTGGATACGTAGGTTTCGATTTCCTCATCCGTCAGCCGGCGGAACCACACCTTCGTTTCGACGACCTTCGTGTATACGTCCTTATCGCGCACCAGAGCCACGCCGGTCAATACGGAGTGCTTCCCGTTGGAAAGGCGGTGGAGCATGGCCGAAGCTTCCTTGGCATTGCGGGGCTTCCCTAAGATTTCGCCGTCTGCGACGACAATCGTATCGGCTCCCAGCACCCACTGGCCGGGATATTTTTCAGCGACGTCGCAGGCTTTGCCGACGGCCTGGGCCTGTACGTATTTTTCCGGGTCCTTCTTTTTCGGCGAATCTTCCTGATACGTACTGGGGTTTACCATATAGGTAATACCGGCCTGAGTGAGTAATTCGCGCCGCCGCGGCGACCCTGAAGCTAAAATCAACACGGGAATAACCTCCTCTAACTGACGTGACGATAGATAAACAACGCTACGAAGATCCCAAGGATGCTCAGCAAGTTGGGAGCAAAGCGAATGCCAAAATTAATCTGCATGATATATAAGTTTAAATCGACGTTCTGAATATTAAAGATTTCATAATGCTGCGACAGCATAGGCATGAGGTTGCCCAGCTGGATTCCCGATAAAACTTCTCCAAGAATGCCGCCCAACAGGCCGCCTGCCAACAGAAACAATATGAGAAGCAGCACGCCATGAGACCCAAAGGATTTCATAACTTATAGTTCCCCCTCTACCGGTAATGGTGTGATTTCATTATACAGTGTTCCCTGCGGCACTGCAACTGAAATACAAAAACGAACCGGTATTCTCATCGAAATTTAAGACCGATGGAAAGACCGGTTCGTTTTCTCATGCTATTTTAATCTTCTTTTAAGCTTTCTTTCATCTTACTGCTTTTTCTGCATCTTAGCCCACGTATCGCGCAGCCCGACGATGCGGTTTACGACGAGGCGTTCCGGCGTCGAGTCCTTGTCGATGACGAAGTAGCCCTGACGGAGGAACTGGAATTTGTCGCCGGCATGGTAGGAAGCCAGAGCGGCTTCGCCCTTGCTGGCAAAGGTTTCCAGGCTATTGGGGTTGATCTGGGACAGGAAATCCTTCTTGTCGCCTTCGGCGTCGTCCGATTCGTCGGTCTTAAACAGGTAGTCGTAGACCCGCGTTTCGACGTCGACGGCGTCTTCGGCGTTGACCCAGTGGAGCGTGCCCTTTACCTTACGGTTCGCGTTGGCGCCGCTGCCGCTCTTGCTTTCCGGGTCGTACGTGCAGTGCAGCTCGACGATGTTGCCGTCTTCGTCCTTGACGACGTCTTCGCATTTGATGATATAGCTGTATTTCAGGCGGACTTCCTTGCCCGGAGCCAGACGGAAGAACTTCTTGACCGGTTCTTCCATGAAGTCGTTCTTTTCGATGTAGATAGTCTTGCTGAAGGTAATCTGACGGGTGCCCATGGCTTCGTTTTCCTGATTGTTTTCTGCCGTAATCGTTTCCGTCTGGCCGTCGGGATAGTTGGTAATGACGACCTTCAGGGGATCGATGACCGTCATGAGGCGCGGCGCTTTGAGCTTCAGGTCTTCGCGGATACAGTATTCGAGAAGGGATATGTCGACCATGCTGTCGGCTTTGGCCACGCCGATGCGTTCGCAGAAATCGCGGATGGCTTCGGGCGTGTAGCCGCGGCGGCGAATACCGGAAATGGTCGGCATGCGCGGGTCGTCCCAGCCGCTGACGATGCCTTTTTCTACGAGGGTACGCAGCTTGCGCTTGCTCGTAATCATATTGGTGACGTTCAGGCGGGCGAATTCAATCTGGCGCGGCTTCTGGCCTTCCGGGTCGTCCCATTCTTCAAGAACCCAGTTGTACAAGGGACGATGGTCTTCAAATTCAAGGGTGCAGATCGAATGGGTAATCCGTTCGATGGCGTCCGATACGGGATGGGCGAAGTCGTACATCGGATAAATGCACCATTTGTCACCTGTGCGGTGATGATGGGCATGGACAATGCGGTACAGAACGGGATCGCGCATGTTGAGGTTCGGGCTGGCCATGTCTATCTTAGCACGCAGCACTTTTTCGCCGTCGCCGTACTTGCCTTCCTTCATTTCGGCAAAGAGCTTCAGGTTTTCTTCGACGCTGCGGCTGCGGTACGGGCTTTCCTTGCCCGGCGTACTGAAGGTGCCGCGGTATTCGCGGATTTCATCGCCTGACAAATCGTCGACGTAGGCTTTGCCCAATTTGATTAATTTGACGGCGTAGTTGTACAGGGTATCGAAATAATCGGAAGCGTAGAACATGCGGTCGTCCCAGGTAAAGCCCAGCCACTGGACGTCTTCCTTGATGGAATTGACGTATTCTACGTCTTCCTTGGACGGGTTCGTATCGTCGAAGCGCAGGTTCGTAATGCCGCCGTACTTTTTGGCGATGCCGAAGTTCAAGCAAATCGATTTCGCATGACCGATGTGGAGATATCCGTTCGGTTCCGGCGGAAAACGGGTATGGATGCGCTTTCCATATGTATTTTTTTCGTTATCTTCATCGATAATATTTTCAATAAAATTCTTTGTGATTTCGTTATCCATGAACGAGTCTCCCCTTTATGCCTTATGTATGATGTTTTATTTTATCACAAATTACAGAGCCTTTCTACTTATAAAGCAGGAGAAATATGTAAAAAACAGGAGCATGCCCTACAAAAAAGCGGGACTTCTCCAGAAATGCAACATGCGTTTCCCAGATAGTCCCGCTATCGGCGTATATATGAAAGAGTTGATGTATCCATCAGATAAAGAAATTTTTATGCTTTTACTTTTTCATCAATCAACTGGATCTGCACAGTCTTTCCCAATCCATGAGCCAATTTTCTCATCGTTTTAAAAGAGATATTTAATTTACCGTGCTCGATTTTGCTAATATCAGATTGGTCAATACCCGTACGTTTAGCCAGCTCTTTTTGCGTCATGCCTTGTTCCCGCCGCGCATCAATAAGGGCTTGAATAAACATGAACTCCGGCTCAAGTTCATCATAGGCCTTTTTAAATTCCGGATTTTTCAGACTTTCCTTCAAATCGTCTTCAAAGCTGTATTCCACGCGTTTGTCAATCATTGCTCGCCGCCTCCTATCGCTCGTTTCATATAATCTTCTCTATATTGCTTTGCCGTATCAATTTCTCTGCGCGGTGTTTTCTGCGTCTTTTTTGTAAATCCATTTGTAAGAACCGCCTTGTTTCCGATAACAAAAAAATATAATACTCGAGTAATATTACTGCCTTGTTTAGTCCTCAACTCATAAATACCGTCTGTCAAATACTCAGAGTATGGCGAACGCAATTCACTGCCATTGTCTCGAAATAAGGCAATCGTCCTGCGAACCTTAGCCGCCATCTTTACATCAAGGGAATCGATAAATTCTTTTACAGGAATATCGCCATTCTCTTTCACATAATATGTAACTTCTATTTGAGCCATTGCTGCACCTCTTTCTATTCTTAGAATATGGGATATTTACCATATTGTCAAGCCATCTGTGACCTGTTGCTGAATCTGCATTAGAAAGGCTTTCTCGTTTCACAGCTATATACATATCCATTAATATTTATATAATAAGGTCTTTGCCGTCTTTTTATTATAAAATGCTAAAAGACGTTTGCGCTATATTGCCTATAACATATGTGATATAATAAAATATACATATATCTTTAAGAATTAAAGGAGACGATTAGACATGTTAATAAAAAAATTAGTAACCTACGAGGATATGGGCCTGGTGCAGTGGGGCGTCCTCGACGAGACGGAAACGGGCGTATACGGCGCTATTGCTCTGGAAGAGGCCTTCTTTACGCCGCTGCCGGAAACGCTTCTCGAATTCATCCGTCAGGGAAATGAAGGCCTGCTGGCCTTAGCTGACGCGCTGGAACAGAATGAAAAGACCCGCGCCGTCGCGGCTCAGCCTCTGGATACGGTTCGCATCATGGCGCCTATTCCCCGCGTAGAACGCAATATCTTCTGCATTGGAAAAAATTATGCCGACCATATTGCCGAATTCGACAAGACGGCTATGCCGGAGCTGCCGAAATACCCTTTGATTTTTACTAAAGCCACGACATCGGTCATCGGCCCTGACGACCTCATCGATCCCCATAAAAACGTCACCAGCGCCCTCGATTATGAAGGCGAGCTGGCCGTCATCATCGGCAAGGAAGGCTCTGATATCCCCGTGGGCGAAGCCATGGATTACGTATACGGCTTCACGATTTTAAACGATGTGACGGCCCGCGATCTGCAGGCCAACCATGTCCAGTGGTTTCACGGCAAGAGCCTGGATACGTTCTGCCCTATGGGACCCTTCCTGCTCCTGCGGGACGCCGCGCCCGATACCTTTACGGTCGTCACCAAGGTCAACGGCGAAGTGCGTCAGGACGCGACGACAGGCGAATTCATCTTCACCATTCCCCAGCTCATCCAGACCATCTCACAGGGAACGACGCTCCTGCCCGGCGACATCATCGCCACGGGCACGCCGTCCGGCGTAGGCGTAGGCTTCAATCCGCCTAAGTTCATCCATTCCGGCGACGTCGTAGAAATCTCCATTTCCGATATCGGAACGCTGACTAATAAAGTAAAATAAACAGCTATGCAAAACAGCTTCTCTCCGCCAGAGGTTCCGGCAGGCAGGGAAGCTGTTTTCGCATACGAAACGCCCCGCTCCTATGAGAACGGGACGTTCGCGTCATTCTTATGTCGTTGTCAGGTGTATTACCCGTGCAGTTCCCGATCCAGGGCTTCCAAGCGGGCAATGCGGTTTTCCGTAGACGGATGGGTACTGAACAAATTCATCAAATTGCCCTTAAGACCAGAGAAAGGATTGATGATGCACATGTGAGCCGTCGACTGGGTCGCGCCGGGCATGACCCGGTAATGGGCGTAGTTGTCGATTTTAGCCAATGCTCTGGCCAGAGCCAGCGGGTCGTCGATCATCCGGCCCCCTTCTTCGTCGGCCATGTATTCGCGCGTACGGGAAATGGCGAACTGAATCAGCGCCGCCGCAATGGGCGCAATGATAATCGTGCCAATCAGGGCGATAGGATTGGTGCTTTCGCCGTCTTCGTCACGGCCGCCGCCGAAGATAGCCGCCCACTGGGCGATGTTGGCGATCATGGAAATAACGCTGGCGAAGCAGGCAACAATCGTGCTGATCAGGATATCACGGTGCATGATGTGGGACATTTCATGGGCCAGGACGCCGCGGATTTCGTCTTCGTCCAGCATCTCCATGATGCCTTCCGTAGCCGCGACGGCTGCATGAGAAGGATTGCGGCCCGTAGCAAAGGCGTTGGGCACGTCCGTCGGAATGACGTATACCTTCGGCATGGGAAGTTCCGCCCGCCGGGCTAAGTCTTCGACGATATGGTACAGGTAATGGCCTTGGCCTACTTCCTGGGCTTTATACATTTTTAAGACAATCGAGTCGCTGAACCAATAGGAAAAGAAATTCATCCCTAAGGCGATGACCAGCATGATCATCACGCCACCGCGGCCGCCGAAGGCTCCGCCGATGAGCATCATAATACAAGCCAGCAAAGTCATCAAAAACACTGTTTTTACACTATTCATGGTGACGTCTCCTCACTCTTCAAGGAACATAAAAGTCAAAAAGTAAAATTGTGTACTACTATTATATATGAGAATCTTTTTTATGTCAATAGAACATGGACTTTTGTCTTATTATTCCTTTAAAACATGATTATTGTACCGGCGGATGACGACGGCGTACATGCCGTCCTTGTCTTTTTCCGCCTTAGCGAAGACAACGATAGTCACATCGCCGCGGACCCACGTCGTCATGCGGCCGCTCTGCCTGACAGGAAAGTCGTCCATGGCGGCGTAAATGCTGGCGCGAAGACGGCGGTAGATGTCGCGGGCCGTCTTCTTATCGGCCGTGCGGAAATAATTGTCGAAGGCCAATACCTTGCTGTCGGCTGCCGTATCGTCCGTCAGGATAACCAGGCCTTCCTGCACGGTCACGCCGTCGCGGGTTACAGACCGCTCTGCCCGTTCCAGCCTGGACGTCGTATTTCCATAAAAGGTCCAGCCGGGCAGCGCGGAAAAGTTAGCGTCGAAATCCGCCCGGGACATGCCCAGGTACACCGTGTCATAGGCTGTCGTCGGGCTGAGGGAAATCTCGTCGACAGACTGATCGTAATCGAAGGCCGATGCCGTCATCGAGCCTAACACCAGGCAGCAGGCGAAGGCAAGGGCGCAAAAAATCCGTTTCATAGTTCAAAAACCTACCTTTCTTTTATAAAAAAGGGAGCAATACCAGACTAAATACGCTGAATACGAGCCGCTGCAGGGGAATCAAAATATACGAGAAGACCGGCGTCATCATCAAGGCAATGAGGATGATAAAGCTGTACCGTTCCAGGCTCGCCAGGCGATAGTTCCATTCCGACGGCAGGAAGCACATGAGGATGCGCGAGCCGTCCAGCGGCGGCAGGGGCAGCAAGTTGAAGATGGCAAAGTTGATATTATATATGACGATCATGCTCAGGACAAGCTGCAGGGCCGTACCGGTAAATAAATCCAGCCGGCTGAAGACAACCTGGGCGACGAGGGCGACGAACGCCACGATCAGGTTGGCCGCCGGACCGGCAAAGGCTACGCACAGCTCCCCCTTCCGCCAGCTGCGGAAATTATTGGGGTTGATCATGACCGGCTTGGCCCAGCCGAAGCGGGCTACGAGGAGCATGAGCGCCCCGATGGGGTCGATATGGGCCATAGGGTTCAGCGTCAGCCGTCCCATCAGGCGCGGCGTGTCGTCGCCCATATAATCGGCCACGAGCGCATGGGCGTATTCGTGCATGACCATAGCGATGAGCAGGCCGGGAATACCGGCGACGATATGCAATATGTTGAAATCAAACATGTATGTTCCTCCATTATACGTTGTTGTAAAATATACTATTTATGTATTTTATAGTAATATACGATGCGCAAAAAGTCAACGACAACGAGCCGCTGAAGCAGCTCCAGCGGCTCGTTGTCCTTTATCGTTTACCTAAATTTTACATTCCGGCGGCCTGAATGCGGCTCTATCGCCTCTCAGCAGATTTCCCATACAAAGGTCGCCGAATCGCCGGCATGAATATCTTCCGGTTCCATATCGATGGATTTCACGCTCTTCACGCTGCTCAGACATTCGCTTTCGTAGGAAAAACGGGTCGACGAATAGATAGACAGCTCGTCCCAGCTGTAATGTATCGACAGCAGAGCGCCCAGGGACGCCCCCGACGCCTCGCACAGGATTTCAGCACTGCGCCGCGCGTTTTCCGCAGCCGAGCGAAGGATGTCGTCTTTTAATTTCTCCGAGTCCTTTACGGAAAAGCGGATTTCTATTTCCGGAGCGGATATGCAGGCCGCCATAGCTGAAAGAGCCTGCGACAGGCGGCGCGATTCGAAATCAAACTGCAGCCTTACGTCGTGATGCACGACAAACCCTTCAAATATGCGCTTATAATTGCCGTCTCTGTCCTTTATCGTGTCATATGCCGTATCGACCCTGAACTTCGTCGTCTTAAGGTCGTCGGCTCCAAATCCGGCATGTTTCAGCGCCCGGCTGAGGCCGTCGATCTTTTCCGCCGCCCTATCCATCGCCGTATCGTATTCCATGTCGCTCGTCTTCATAGACATATTGATGGTAACGAAGTCGGCTTTCGCCGTCGCTTTTCCTACGCCCCGCACGGTAATAGTTCTCGTCATGTTACATTCCTCCTATGCTAAATACAGTATTCCATATCACTTCATTTAGAAAAAAATTGACAACAAGCCGCTGCCGGTTATAATGAAAGTCATCACTACAAGTAACAACATAACTAAAAGGGACGTGACGACATGACAAAAGAAGCTTTGTGGACTAAACCGTTCTTGCTGACGGGCGGCGTCAATTTTTTCCAGCTGTTTACCCAATATATCCTGATTACGACGCTGCCCCTCTGTATCATCGACGAATTTCATGGCAGCGAGCTCGAAGCCGGCCTGGCCATGACGTTTTTTCAGATCGGCACCAGCGTCTTCCGGCCTGTCGCCGGATATTTGGTAGACGAAAAGCAGAAGAGACGCCTCCTCTTAGGCTCCCTGGTTTTATTTTTCCTGGTCATGGCCGCCTTCAACGCCGCCGACTGCGTCGAAGCGCTGTACGGCCTGCGCCTCGTCCACGGCATCGTCTTCGCTTTGGCTACGACGACGGCTGCTTCTATCGCCGTGTTAGTCATTCCGCCGTCGCGGCGCGGCGAAGGCATTGGATATTTTTCCGTCACGACCAATATGGCGATGGTCGTCGGGCCGCTGGCCGGGCTGCTGTTATACCAGACGCTCCGCATATCTGGCTTGTTCCTGGCCCTCGCAGTCCTGGCCGCTCTGATTCTCGCCGCGGCCTCGGCCATTTCCCTGCCGCCAAAAGCGGTGCAGCCTTCACCATCTGCCTCCAAAACGCCCTTTTTTGAACATTTCATCGAAAAGCGCTCTCTTCTGGCGTCGTTCTTAGGCGGACTGGTATTCTTCGCCTACGGCGGCATCCTGACCTTTATTCCCCTGTACGCCGCGTCCCTGCACATGGCCGAAAGCACAGGATTATTTTTTGCCGTCTTTGCCGTCGTCATCGTCGCCAGCCGCCCCGTCGTGGGAAACGTACTGGACCGCGTCGGCCCCAGCCACGTCGTATATCCCGGCTTCGCCTTATTTATCATCGGCTTTATTCTCTTCGGTTTTGTCAGTACGAAGCTGTGGTTTCTCCTGTCGGCGGCTATCCTCGGTCTCGGCTTCGGCGCTCTCAGTCCCGTGTTCCAGACGCTGGCCGTTCAAAGCGTTCCTGCCAGCCGGGCCGGCGCCGCTACGGCCACGTACTTTTGGTTCCTGGATATCTTCGTCGGCCTGGCCGCCATGACCTTAGGTCTCGTCGCCCAATGGTTCGGCTACAGCCTGCTCTACGGCGTCCTCTGCCCGGCCGTCGTACTGGTCACGGCAGCTCTGTATTACGTCGAGTATACCCGCCGGCGCTTCCGCTCCTAAAAAATACCGCCTTCTATGTATAGGATAGCATCATAGGGCGACAGATCTTGTCGCTGCA
>NZ_SJOT01000019.1:0-54143 GCF_012027795.1 Megasphaera sp. SW808 | reverse complement strand
TCCGCCAGCTTTTGGGCATATATGCCGGCTGTCTGTTCCTTAACGCCGCCGCCGGGATGGACGACGACAATGGCCGGATAGGTCCGGGTGTTTTTAAAATGAGGCGGTATGTAAAGGTTTCCTGCCAGTTGGATATTGTTTAGTTTTTTGGTAAACCAGACGTGCCGAACGTCAGCCGCCGTCTCGGCAGCTGACGGCTGGGCGGCCTGCGCTCCTACCGTAAAAAGAGACGCGAATACCAAAGCGGTAAGAAGTTGCTTTTTCATAGATCATTCCTCCTAGTCTGTAACAGATGACGCGGCCGCTGCTGTTTTGTTTGACAGCTTTATCATAGGGGAAGAATGGTGTCCTGTCTAATGCTTATATTTCCCAGTTCAAAATGCTCAGACCGCATGGCCGCGGCATGCCCGAACGGTATGCCTGCATAGGGAAAAGAGGCATTGTACAGATAAAGCCGTTATTAGGTATACTAACTATATAAAGTATACGGAGCTGTTAAGATGGACAAGGAGGATACGATGAGACGAGGCATAAAAACATGGATTGGAATTAGCCTGCTTGCCGGAGGTATTCTGTTCGGCTGCGTCGGAGGAGGAGAGTATGCTATGGCTAATGAAGGGGCGCAGCGACCGCTCGTATTGCGAACGATGGGCGGCATGACCTTCGGCGGAACCGTAGAAAGGTCCTCCGACGGCGAGACTTTTCACGGCGACCACGGTTACGCCCAGTATTTTATACCGGAAAAGGCAAAGAATTACCCTCTCGTTTTTTGGCACGGTATCGGCCAGTCCGGAGCCTGCTGGGAAACGACGCCGGACGGACGGGAAGGCTTCATGCAGCTGCTGCCCCGCAGGGGATGGGCCGTGTATATTATGGATCAGCCGCGGCGCGGACGGGCCGGGAGAACCAGCGCGCCAAATGGGGAAGACGTGTCCCTGACGGTGCATCGGGAGAGCGAAACGTGGAACGCCTTTCGCCTGGGCATTTGGTCTCCGCCGCAGCGGCCGGAGTTTTTTGATGCCCTGGCTTTTCCTAAAGAGGAAAATTCGATCAATCGCTTCATGCGCTGGCAGACGCCCGATACAGGTGAGCAGCCCCGCACAGCGGAACATCGGCGATTTCTGGCCCATACAGTCGGGCAGCTGTTTCAGGACATCGGCGGCGGCATCTTGGTGACACACTCGCGGAGCGGCGAATACGGTTGGGAAACGGTCATGGCAGCTCCCGACGACATCAAGGGCGTCGTTGCCTTTGAACCGGCGGCCTTTCCCTTTCCAGAAGGCGAGCGTCCTGCCGAAATTCCCAGCGGCCATCCTCTTGTCGAGCAGTTCCAGCAGCCTATCATGGTGCCGCAGGCCGAATTTGACAAGCTGACGAAGATACCTATTCTGATTGTCTATGGAGATAACATCGCCAAAGAACAAAGTACCTTGTTTAACGTTGAAGTATGGCGCTGCGCCAGCCTGCGGGCCGTTCAATTTGTCGAGGCCGTCAACCGTCACGGCGGCGACGCCCGCCTCGTGCGCCTGCCCGATATGGGAATTTACGGCAATACGCACGCTCCCTTTGCCGACTTGAATAACGAACAGATTGCCGATATCATGACGGCGTATCTGCATGAAAAGGGATTGGATTCTGATGATGCGCCTCATCGGGGCCCGTCCTTTATTCGATAATAATTTAAAGAAATATAATACATGCAGACAGAAAAGGGCCCTGCCATGAAAGGAGATGCTTTCACGGCAGGGCCGTTTCTTATGGATATAGTTGTTTAGAATTCGTATGTCGTTCCCGGTTCGACGACCTGGACGGGAATATTGTATTTGCTTTCCGTAAGCTGCTTATATTCCTGCGGGTCGGCGTCGATGACCGGCCACGTCTTGTAGTGGACGGGGATGACGAACTTCGGCTGAATCCACAAAGCCGCTAAGGCCGCGTCATCTATACCCATGGTAAAGTTGCCGCCGATGGGGAGGATGGCGCAGTCGATCTTGCCGAAGCGGTCGAGTATTTTCATGTCTGAAAACAGGCCCGTATCGCCAGCGAAGTAGACTCGCTTGCCGCCGAATTCGACGATGACGCCGCAGGCCATGCCGCCTTCGACGCCCGATCCATGAAAGGCCGGCGTCAGGCGAATCGTGCCGAAGGGAAAAGAGGCACTGCCGCCGACGTGCATCGCGTGAGCCCGGCAGCCTGCAGCGGCCGCTTTGCCCGCTACTTCAGCCGTGCTGACGACTAAGGCGTCGTTTTTCTTGGCGATGGCTTCGACGTCGCCGTAGTGGTCGCCGTGGGCGTGGGTCAAGACGACGTACTGACAGTCAATGTCGGCGGGACAGACGTTTGTCCACGGATTGTCCGTAATAAACGGGTCGAAGAGAATCGTAGTCGTTTCGTCAGACAGCGAAAAGGCTGCATGACCGTAGTACGTGAATTTCATGGGAGGAGCCTCCTTATTTTTCCGGTTCCCGGTGGCTGGTGCTCCAGGTCTTCCATTCGTCGAAGAAGGGGCGCATCGCTTTAATCGGAGCGGGAGCGCACATGGTTGAGTCCAAGGCGTCGCGGAGTTTGGCTTCGTTGTCGCCTAAGGGATAGATGGTCTTGTATTCGTCGTATACGCTCCAGAAATCGCGCATGTGGAGGTTGGCGTACGTTTCGCCGTAGATTTTGAAGCACGAGTCGCACAAGGTGATGAAAACGGCTTCTTCATCGTGCTGTTTGGCGTCGTCAAAGGCGCAGCAGCGCGTGTACAGGCGGATGTTGCCGAATAATTTCCGCAGGTAATCGTACACTTCCGAAACCATGGCAGGTTCCAGCTGCATGAGGCGACAGCCGGGGGCAAAGTAGATGGGGTACTGGGCAATGTTATCAAATGTATCCATGTGAAAACACCTCTCTTTTGATTTTTGAAAATAATAATTAAAGAATAATTATTATTTATATTATACCATGCATGATAAAAAAAATCAATGAATACATGGCCGGCCTTTCCTCTTGTGCTCCTACGGGAAATCTTGTACAATATTCGTTGGAGAGTGATTGATACTATGCATATTGTAATGGTAGAGCCGGAAATCCCCGGCAATACGGGCAATGTTGCCCGGTTATGCGCGGCGAATAAGATGACGCTGCATTTGGTAAAGCCCTTGGGCTTTTCCATCGACGACAAGCATTTAAAGCGCGCCGGCCTTGATTACTGGCATCTCGTAGACGTACAGGTTCATGAAAACTTCGATGAAGTGCTGGAAAAATACAAAGGCCACCGCTTTTTTTATTTGACGACAAAGGCGAACCAGTGTTATGCCGATATTCAGTTTCAAGAAGATGACATGCTCGTCTTTGGCAAGGAAACGAAGGGCTTGCCGGAAGAACTGCTCAAACAGTATCCTGACAGCTGCTTCCGCGTGCCGATGGCTGAAGAAGCGCGGAGTCTGAATTTGTCGAATACGGTCGCTATCGTTTCGTATGAAGCGCTGCGCCAGCTCGGATTTCCCGGCATGGCCAAGGGCGGCGTCGGAATCGATCATTTAACCTAAGGAAAAGGCGGGAAACAAGAGTGGAATTATACGATAAAGCCAACGAATTGGCGAAAGCTATTCAAAATTGCAAGGAATACGTAGAGCTGGTAGAGGCGGGCAAGGTACTGGCCGAAGACGAAAAGACGGCTCACTTAGTGCAGGATTTCCTCATCATGCAGGCTCAGCTGGCTTATGCCGAATCCATGGGCAATAAACCGATTCGCAAGAAAATCGAACAGCTGAACCGCATGGCGGAACAGCTTAAAAAGAACGAGACGGCAATGGCTTACCTGCAGAAATACAACCGCTGGCAGGCGATGGCCGGAGAAGTGTATCAGGTAATTCAGAACGCAATGGCAGAAGGAATGAGCATTCTTGATAAATAAGTACGCATTGACAAGTTTTGTGGCGCAGATGAGCAAGTATACGCCGATGGACAACATCATTCTCGATGCGCCCATGAGCGAGCATACAACTTTTGCCGTCGGAGGCCCGGCCGATATTTTGGTCCTGCCGGCGTCGGTAAAGGAAATGTCCGTGGCCATCCGCATCGCCCGCTCCTTGGAACTGCCTGTGACGGTTCTGGGCGGCGGATCGAATGTCCTCGTCCGGGACGGCGGCATCCGCGGCGTCGTCATTCAGCTGAACCGCTTGAAGAAGGTGTTGTCCTGTCACGACGGCAAGCTGCTGGTCAGTGCGGGTTACATGCTGAAGGATATTTGCCAATTTGCTCAGGAACAGGGCTTGACGGGCATAGAATTCGCCTGCGGCATACCTGGCACGCTGGGCGGCGCCGTCTTCATGAACGCCGGCGCCTACGGCGGCGAAATGAGCCATGTCGTGTCCCGCGTCCGTACGGTCAGCAGCACCGGCGGCGTCCATACGTACAGCGCGCCGAACTTAGGCTTTGGCTATCGTCAGAGCCGGTTTCAGAAATCCCAGGAATTCGTCGTTGAAGTGGAGCTGCTCCTGCGGCCCGGTGACAAGGACGAAATCCAGCGCACCATGGACGACCTCATGCAGCGGCGGCGCAGCAAGCAGCCGCTGGAAATGCACAGCGCCGGCAGCACCTTTAAGCGTCCTCCAGGATATTTTGCCGGCACGCTCATCGACCAGACCGGCCTGAAGGGCCTGTCGTGCGGCGACGCGCAGGTATCGACAAAGCACGCCGGCTTCGTCGTCAATCGGGGCCATGCCTCGGCCCGCGACGTCCTGCAGGTGATTCGCGAAGTGCAGCGCCGCGTCGAACTGGCCCACGGCGTCCATTTAGAGCCGGAAGTGCGGATTATCGGCGAAGACTAGGTAAATTTCATCGTATTTTTCTGTAAAAAGCCCTGCGACGTGTAGTCAAGCGGGGCTTTTTGTGCTATACTCTATGAGTTACGAACTAACTATACTTATCATTATTTGACATAGGAGAGAGGACATTAGATGGAACGTCAAGATATTCGCAATATTGCAATTATTGCCCACGTTGACCATGGCAAAACGACATTGGTCGACGCAATGCTTAAGCAGAGCCACGTTTTCCGCACCAATGAAAAGGTTGCCGAACGAGTCATGGACTCCGGCGATATCGAACGGGAACGGGGCATTACGATCCTGTCCAAAAACACGTCCGTCATGCATGAAGGCGTCAAGATCAATATCGTCGACACGCCGGGCCATGCCGATTTCGGCGGCGAAGTAGAACGTGTTCTGAATATGGTCGACGGCGTACTGCTGCTCGTCGACGCCTTCGAAGGCCCTATGCCGCAGACGAAATACGTACTGCGCAAGGCGCTGGAACAGAATTTGAAGCCTATCGTAGTTATCAATAAAATCGACAAGCCCGAAGCCCGCGTTTCGGAAGTCGAAGACGAAGTACTGGAACTGTTCATGGAATTGGAAGCCAACGACGAACAGCTCGATTTCCCGGTCATTTACGCAAATGGCCGCGACGGCATTGCCAAGTATTCCATGGATGACGACAGCTCCGATTTGGAACCGTTGTTTAAAACCATCATTAAACACTGCCCCTGCCCCAAGGGTGATATCGACGGCCCGCTGCAGTTTATGGTTACGACCTTGGATTACGACGACTACGTCGGTAAAATCGCCATCGGCCGTATCGTCCGCGGCCGTCTCCGTCCGAACCAGAACGTCGTGATTACCGACGGCGAAGGCCAGCGCCGTGCCAAGGTCGGCCGCGTATATACGTACGAAGGCCTGAAGCGGACGGAAACGGAAGAAGCTGCTATGGGCGATATTGCCTGCATCATCGGTATTCCTGACCTCAAGATCGGCGAAACTGTAGCAGACCCGCAGAATCCGGAAGCCTTGCCGAAAATCAACATCGACGAACCGACCTTGTCGATGATTTTCTACGTCAACGACAGCCCCTTCGCCGGCCAGGAAGGCGAATTCGTCACGAGCCGCCACCTCCGCGACCGCTTGTTCCGCGAAGTGCAGACCAACGTGTCCCTCCGCGTCGAAGAAACAGACAGCGCCGATGCCTTTAAGGTATCGGGCCGCGGCGAACTGCACATTGCCGTCCTCATCGAAGAAATGCGCCGCGAAGGCTATGAAATGCAGATCGGCAAGCCCAGCGTCATTACGAAGGAAATCAACGGCCAGAAATGCGAACCGCTGGAAGCCCTGACTATCGACGTGCCGCAGGAATTCATGGGCTCCGTTATGGAAAAACTCGGTACCCGAAAGGCGGAAATGGTCAATATGGTCGACATCGCCGGCTACACTCGTTTGGAATTCATTATTCCGGCCCGCGGCCTCATCGGCTTCCGCAGCGAATTCCTCACGGCCACGAAGGGCAACGGCATCATGTACCATGTCTTCCACGGCTATGCTCCCTGGAAGGGCGAAATTCCCGGCCGTACGCGCGGCAGCTTAGTCGCCTTTGAATCGGGCACGACGACGGGCTATGGTATTTTCAACCTGCAGGACCGCGGCGACATGTTTATCTCGCCGGCTCAGGAAATTTACCTCGGCCAGGTCGTAGGTGAAAGCAACCGCGACGTCGACATCGACGTAAACCCCTGCAAGAAAAAACACCTTACCAATACGCGTTCCTCCGCGTCGGACGAAGCGCTTCGCCTCGTTCCGCCCCGCGTCATGGGCCTGGAAAAATCGCTCGAATGGATCAACGATGACGAGCTCGTCGAAGTTACGCCGAAGAGCATTCGTATCCGCAAAGCCATTTTGGATAAGCACGACAGAAAGAAAGCTATGCGCAAAGCACAGCAGTAATTGCAATGTTATCGAAGCAGCCTTCCAAACACCCGTCGGGAGGTTGCTTTTTGTCAATGCTAAAGGATTTCTAAACAACTCTAAACTACTTCTAAATAAATTTTTAACAAATAATGATTATTAAAAATATTGACAATGGGGCGGAAGTATGTAATAATTTAAGTGTAAAAACTACTGCAACTAAAAACACTAGGAGGTATTAGAGTATGAAAAAGAAAATGGGAACTATCTTAGCGGTATTAGCTGTAAGTGCAATGGGATTTTCGACGGCGTTTGCCAGCATGAGCGCGCAGGATGCAGAAAACATCGTATTGAAAGAATATCCGGGCGCTACGATTCATAGAGTAGACCGCGATTACGACGACGGCCGCAGAGTATATGAAGTAGATTTCAGAACCGACAGCATCTGGGACGGCGAATTGACCATTGACGCCGATACGGGCAAGATTTTAGAACGGAAAGAAAAATACTAAGATACAGCTGTAGGGGGGAATGATGATGAAAAAGAAGTTGAGCGCATTACTGGCTCTTGCAGCTGTGACATGTATGGGCATCGTACCGGCCTTTGCCATCAGCATGCAGGATGCGGAACAGATTGTTAAAAACGAATATCCCGGTGCGGTAATCCACCGCGTAGAACGGGATTATGACGATGGCCGCAGAGTTTACGAAATCGATTTCCACAGCGACTCCGTTTGGGAAGGCGATCTTACCATTGATGCCGAAACGGGCAGAATTTTGGAACGGGATATCGATAATGACCGCGATCGCGACTGCAACCGCCGCCATCGCCACAACCGTCACTGCAGCGATTGGTAACAGGTACCGGCAAGTATAAGACATAAAAAGAACGGATTCATCAGGATAGGCCTGCGGGCCTGGTCTTGATGAATCCGTTTTTTACTTTTTAGAATGCTGCCGGATGATTTTACAACGTCAGGGTATGATACAGGCTGCCGTCCATGGTTTTCCATTGGCATTCGTCGGCCGTCATGATCATATATCCGGCAGGCGTGTTTTCCTTGGGCAGGGAAATCGAGCCGGGATTCAGGTATAGGTTGCCGCTGCCGAAGGGTTCCCAGGCCGGCACGTGCGTGTGGCCGTGAAGCAGGATGTCGCCGGCGCCGAGGGGAGGCGGAGCGGCCGTGTTGAAGTCGTCGCCGTGCGTCGCGAAGACCGTCCGCTTTCCTAAATAGAGAAGGGCATAGCTGGCCATGATGGGAAATTCCAGCACCATCTGGTCGACAGCCGCGTCGCAGTTTCCCTGTACGCAGAGGATGCGGTCCTTTTCGGCGTTCAGCATGGCGGCTACGTCTTTGGGACAATATTCTTTCGGCAAGTCGTTGCGCGGACCGTGATATAACATATCGCCTAACAGAACTAATTTCTGCGCCTCCTCGCGGCGAAAGGCATCCAGCAATCTGCGGCAGCAGTATGCGGAGCCGTGGATATCTGAAGCAATCATGAGTTTCATCGTCGTACCTCCTATATATACATAAGGGTATTACAGTTTAAAATTATGTTTGAAATATTCCCGGTCTTCCGGTAGCATGCGGTGCAGCTGGCTGTCCTGCTCTGTTATCCTGCGCACAGGGCGGCAGGGATTGCCGTAAGCCAGATACCCGTCGGGAATGTCCTTGGTGACGACGCTGCCGGCGCCGATGACGACGTTGTCGCCGATGCGCACGCCGCCCAGGACGGTGACGTTGCAGGCCAGCCAGACGTTATGGCCGATATGGATGTCTTCGGCGTACTCGGCCATGGTCATGCGCCCTTCATTGTCGAGGCCGAGCCGTTCCTGCGGCAGAAGGGGATGATTCGTTGCCATAAGCGATACGTTGGGGCCGAAGCAGACGTTGTCGCCGATATAAATGCGGGCGTCGTCCATGACGGTGAGGTTGAAGTTGGCGAAGAAATTTTCGCCGATGAAGGTATGGCAGCCGTAGTTAAATTGAATGGGTCCCTGGAAGTAATACACCTTTCCAATGGCTCCGATAAACTCCCTGACGATAGGCAGGCGCTGCAGGTCGTATTCATCCATCTGGTTGAAGTGCAGGCAGGCGCTGTGGGCCTTGTGCTTCATCGCCACCAGTTCCGGCGAGCGGTTGTTGAAGATATATCCGGCGAAAATTTTTTCTTCTTCTGTCACGGCGTATCGCCTCCTTATAAGTTTAAACTGTATATATAGTATAGTACTTCATTTTCCGGCGCGAAGCAACTGCAGGCGGGCCGCCCTCTAGCACGGCAATGGCAAACATGATATAGTATATATGGTCTGATTGGAAACTATTAGGAGGTTTTGTATGTATACATCCGTTTTATTTGATTTAGACGGCACGCTGACTGATTCGAAGGAAGGAATCATCAAGTCCGTTGAATATGCCCTCATACAGATGGGCGAAACGACGGAAGGCCGGCTGGATCAGCATATTATCGTCGGGCCGCCCCTGGTCACGACGTTTCGCGATACCTTTGGATTTTCCGAGGAAAAGGCGCGGGAAATGTACGCTCATTTCCAGCAGCGCTACAGCACGATAGGCAAGTTTGAAAACCGGGCCTTCGACGGCGTCGTCCCCATGCTGCAGCGCCTGCAGGAACGGGGCGTACGCTCCTTCGTTGCCACGTCCAAACCGGAGGTTCACGCCAAGGCTATCTGTGAAAAATTCGGCATCGCGCCGTACGTCGAAATGATTGCCGGCCCGGCCGTAGGCGGCACGGACACGAAGGCTGATATTATTCGCCGCATTTTGCAGCATATCGGCCCGGACGAGGCGAAACGGGCCGTCATGGTCGGCGACAGGCAGTACGACGTCTGCGGAGCCCGCGAAACGGGCCTGCCGGTCATCGTCGTCGGCTACGGCTACGGCAACGAGGAGGAACGGCGGCAGTTTCCGCCGGATTTCTTCGTTTCTTCCGTAGCGGAGTTAGAAGCCCTTATTTTACAATAATATAGTGTTGCAATCATAACAGAGAAAAGAGGAATGTTGATGAAATTAGAAACAGGGACTGGGCTGCATGGATTTCGCGTAACCCGATCGGTCTTCGTCAAGGAGCTGGAAAGCCAGGCCTATGAAATGGAGCATCTTCAGTCGGGAGCGCGGGTGTTATATATTCAAAATGAAGATGATAACAAGGTATTTTCCATTTCCTTCCGCACGACGCCGTCGGACAGCACCGGCGTGCCCCATATCTGCGAGCACTCCGTCTTGTGCGGCTCGCGGAAATTTCCGCTGAAGGAACCTTTTGTCGAATTGGTCAAGGGCTCGCTGAATACGTTCCTGAACGCCATGACCTTTCCCGACAAGACGATGTATCCCGTAGCCAGCCGGAATGCCGTCGATTTCAAAAATCTGATGGATGTGTATCTGGACGCCGTCTTTTTCCCGAATATGCTGACGGACGAACAGGTTCTCATGCAGGAAGGCTGGCATTACGAGCTGGAATCGCCCGATGCGCCTTTGACGTACTGCGGCGTCGTATATAATGAAATGAAAGGCGTGTTCTCGTCTCCCGACTCGCAGCTCGAACGGCGGGTCATGGAGAACTTGTTCCCGGACACGACGTACGGCGTCGAATCGGGCGGCGACCCCGACGATATTCCCAACTTGACGCAGGAAGCCTTCGCAGCCTTCCATGCCAAATATTACCATCCGTCGAACAGCTATATCTTCCTGTACGGCGACATGGATATCGACGCGACGCTGGCCTTCATAGACGGCGAATACCTGAGCAAGTTTACGAAGGAGCCGATCGATTCGGCTATCGGCCGTCAGGCGCCGGTGCCGTCTGTCGTCAAGACCTATCCGTACGGCATTGCCAAGGAAGAAAAAATGGAGCACAAGACGCTGCATAGCCTGACTTACGTCGTCGACGACGCCCTGGACCCGACGCTGGGCCTGGCCTTCAAGGTCCTGACGTACGTCCTGCTGCTGTCGCCGGCTGCGCCTCTGAAAAAAGCCCTCGTCGACGCCGGCGTGGGCAAGGATATTTCCGGCGACTTCCAGGACGGGCTGCTTCAGCCCTTGTGGGGGATTTCCGTCAACGGCTCTGACCCGGACAAGCAGGATAAGATACTGCCTATCGTCCGCCGCGTACTGGGCGATATGGTGAAGGAAGGCATCGACAAGACGCTTCTGGAGGGGGCTCTGAACCGCATCGAATTTACGCTCCGCGAAGCCGATTTTGCCGGCCGTCCCAAGGGACTGATTTACGGTATCCGCTGCATGGATTCGTGGCTCTACGACGGCGATCCGTTAGCGCCGCTGGCCTATGAAGGAGCGCTGAAGGTACTGCGCGACGGCATAGAAACGGGCTATTATGAACGTATTTTGCAGAAATACGTCCTGGATAATACGTATTACGCCCTTATTTCCCTCGTGCCGGAACAGGGCTTGACGGAGCGGCACGACGCCGAGCTGGCTGAAAAGCTGGCGGCCTATAAGGCGACGCTGACGGAGGACGACATTGCCGGCATCATGGCGGCGACGGAAGCCTTAAAGAAGCGGCAGGCGACGCCTGATTCTCCGGAAGCGCTGCTGTCTATTCCGACTCTTTCTCGGGACGACCTAGAGCATAAGGCGGAGCGGATCGTCATGCACGAAGAAACGATGGGGTCCATCCATATCTGCCACGTCCCCGACGTGACGAATGGCATTACCTATGTCAACGCCTATTTTGACCTTCACGGCATTACGGCAGAAGAGCTGCCTTATGTCTACTTGCTGAGCGATATCTTGGGCGACTTGGATACGAAGACCCACGGCTACGGCGAATTGGCGTCTTTGATCGACCTGCATACAGGCGGTATCGACAGCACTGTTTCGGCCTTTTCAGACCGGGAAAACAACAAGAATTACGTTCCCGTATTCAAGTTTAAGGCGAAAGTCCTGAGCCAGCATATCGACAAACTCGTCGGCCTGCTGAAGGAAATTTCCCTCGATACGGTCTTTACGAATGAGGAACGGCTAATCGAGCTGATTGAAGAAACGAAGGCCGGCTGGGATATGGACGCCTTCCGCCGCGGCCATATCCTCGTCATGCACCGCGTTTTGTCTTATACGTCGCCGGTCGAAGCGTTCTGCAACGCCGGAGAATTTTCCTATTACCAGTTTATCAGCCAGATAGCGGCGAATATCGGCGAAACCTGCGGCGAAGTAGCCGCTAAGCTGCAGGCCGTCATGAAGAAAATCTTCGTCCGAGCTGGCCTGACGATCGAAATTACCGGCAGCGACGACGAAAAGAAAGCCGCCGCAGCCGCATTGCCTCAATGGCTTGACGCCATGCCCAAGGGGGAACGCCGGACGGAACTGTGCGATTTCGTCATGGAACAGAAGAACGAAGGCATCATGACCAGCGGCACGGTGCAGTACGTCGCCAAGGGCGGCAACTTCCGCGACCACGGGTACACCTACGCCGGCTCGCTCATGGTATTGGACACGATCCTGCAGTACGGGTATTTGTGGACGAAGATACGGGTGCAGGGCGGCGCGTACGGCGCCTTTACCCGGTTCTACGACAACGGCGACATGGTATTCTGCTCCTATCGGGACCCGAATTTGGGCAGCACGGTTCAGGCTTACGACGAGCTGGCTGATTATTTGGAAACCTTCGACGTGTCTGAACGGGAAATGACGAAATACGTCATCGGCACGCTGAGCCGCATCGACGTGCCCCTTACGCCGTCCCTGCGCGGCGATAAAGCCATGAACCGTTACTTTACGGGGACGACGCCGGATGTTGCGCAGAAACGCCGGGATCAGCTGCTGGCGACGACGGCCGCCGATATCCGGGCCCTGGCTCCCTTGATCCGCTCGGTCATGGAAGACGGCAATCTCTGCGTCATGGGCGGCGAAGGGAAAATCCGCGAAGAAGCGAGCTTGTTCGGCAATCTCGTGTCGCTGCCCGATTAGGTCGTGAGCTCATGAGAGGTCGTTTTGCGCCCAGCCCGACGGGGTACATGCATTTGGGAAACGCGTGGACAGCATTTTTGTGCTGGCTTCAGGTCCGGCAAGCCGGCGGCACGTTGGTCCTGCGCATGGAAGACGTCGACGAGCAGCGGTCGAAAAAGGAATTTGCCGACGCCCTGATGCGGGACTTACAGTGGCTGGGGCTGACCTGGGACGAAGGGCCCGATAGGGGCGGATCGTCCGGGCCGTATACGCAGCAGGAACGATATGCTCTGTACGACGGTGCGCTGTCGGTGCTGCAGCGCGGCGGCCTGCTGTACCCCTGCTACTGCAGCCGGGCCAGATTGCAGGCTATCGGCGCGCCCCACGCCGGTGAGCGAAGCGTGTATGACGGGCATTGCTACGGCATGACGGTGGCGGAACGGGCTGCGATGCAGAAAGACCCGTCGTGGCGCGTCCACGTGCCCGCTGCTGCCGTGTCGTTCTGTGACGGCGTGTATGGCCGGCAGGAAGCGTATTTGCCGAGGGCCTGCGGCGATTTCGTCGTACGTCGTGCCGACGGCTTGTATGCCTATCAGCTGGCCGTGTCCGTCGACGACGGAATGATGGGCATTACCCACGTCCTGCGGGGACGCGACCTGCTGTCGTCGACGGCGCAGCAGATTTGGCTCATCGAATACCTCGGCTATCCTGCGCCGCAGTACACTCACGTGCCCATGCTGATTGACGGAGAAGGTCGCCGTTTGTCGAAGCGGCAGCAGGGCATTACGATAGAGAGCCTGCGGGAGGGCGGAGCCGACCGCGACAGCGTACTATCCTATTTGGCGTACAAAGGCGGCCTGGTATCCGAACGGGCCCGTTATCCGCTGGAAGAGCTGGCGCGGCACTGCGATTTGACGGCGCTGCGGCAGGAGGACATCGTCGTAGACGACGATGTGATGCAGGCTATTTGCGCCGTATAAACCCAATATAATATGAATCTGTACCTATTCTTTTTAATCACCATGCAGCCTGCATGGTGATTTTTTATATATAGTTCCCGCGAATGGGCTGATATTTGTTGTCACGAGGTGTTGAAATGTGGTAAAATGTGGTGAAAAGTGAAAGCGACGGGAAGGAGATGACGACAAGATGTTCATGGGAGAATATTCGCATACGATCGATGCGAAGGGCCGCGTGATCCTGCCTGCGAAATTCCGCGACGAATTGGGATCTTCCTTCGTAGTCACCCGTGGACTGGAAGGTTGTCTCTCCGTGTATACGATGGAAGCGTGGATCAATTTGGCCAACGGCATGAAAAAGCTGAAGGCTTCGAAGGAAAATGTCCGGGCTTTCAAGCGCTTTTTGTTCGGCAGCGCCGCTGAAGTTGAATTTGACCGGCAGGGACGCATTCTGATTCCGGGGACGCTGCGCGAGTACGCCCAGTTGAAAAAGGACGTGACCATACTGGGGACGGGCGATAAAATAGAAATCTGGGCCCAGGAGGCGTACGAAGAATATGCGGCCAAGATCGTGCCGGATATGGAAGAGATCGCCGAAAGTCTGGACGAATCTCTGGATATTGAGTTTTAGGAGGTATTATGGCGTTTCATCATGTTAGCGTTCTCCGCGAGGAAACGATTGACAATCTTATAGGAAATCCCAGCGGGGTTTACGTAGACTGTACCCTCGGCGGCGGCGGCCATTCCCATGCGCTGGCGGAGCGGCTGAACGACGACGGCCTGCTCATCGGCCTCGATCAGGACGCTGACGCCATCGCCGCGGCGACGAAGCGGCTGGAAGATACGGCTTGCCGTCATATTCTGGTGCAGCGCAATTTCAGCCAGCTGTCCGACGTCCTCGACGAGCTGGGAATCGACGCCGTCGACGGAGTCATGTTTGATTTAGGCGTATCCAGTTATCAGCTCGACACGCCGGAACGGGGCTTTTCTTACATGCAGGACGGTCCGCTGGATATGCGCATGGACCGCAGCCGCGGCAAAAGCGCCTACGACGTGGTCAATTCGTACAGCGAAGGCGAGTTGTACCGCATTATCAAGGAGTACGGCGAAGAACGCTGGGCCAAGCGCATTGCCTCCTTTATCGTTGCCGCCCGCAAAGAAAAGGCCATTGAACGGACTGGCGAGCTCGTCTCGATTATCAAAAAGGCTATTCCAGCCGGCGCCAGAAAGGACGGCCCTCATCCGGCCAAGCGGACCTTTCAGGCCATCCGCATCGAAGTCAACGACGAACTCGGCATTCTGCGCAATGCGCTGGAAAGCGCGGCCAACCGGCTTAAGCCCGGGGGACATATATGCGTCATCACCTTCCATTCGCTAGAAGACCGCATTACAAAGCAAACGCTGAAAGTATTGGCTACGGACTGCATCTGCCCGCCCGATATTCCCGTGTGCACATGCCATCATAAGGCCATATTGAAAGCGAAACGGCAGGCTATTTCTCCGTCGCCGGAAGAGCTGGAGCAGAATCCGCGCGCCCGGAGCGCCAAGCTGCGCGTCGGAATTCGAAAATAATATTTACAAGGTATTGGTAGTAATTCGTCGAATGGATGTGATATAATATGTTGTCCAGAAAAGCAGGATACATACGGTATGCTGAGCAGAGGCAGGAGGCGGTTCCGGCCGACAGGAACTTTTCGGGCCTTATCCTGCGTACCTTGTCGGTAGTAGGGCTGATTTGCTTTTTTTTGCTGACATATATTGCCTTATCTGCCGCTAAAACTGATTATGGTTATGCGCTGATGAATGAAAAAAGACAGGTGCAGGCGCTGCAGCGTGAAAATGAGAACTTGCGCGTCGATATCGCCAAGCTGGAAGCACCTGAACGGATATATACGGTCGCTACGAAACAGCTGGGCATGGTTGCGCCGACGTATGTGCTGTACGGCGGCCAGTCGTCCGAGCCTCAGAAGGAAGCAGCCCATACAGGCCGATAATATGATGACATCAGCAGCCTTTACCCAAGGCTGCTATTGTTGTTTGCTTTAATAGAAACGATTACGTATACATAACAGATTGCGAGGAGGATGTTGAGGATGAAGACAGTAAGTGAACTTTGCAAGCAAATTAAGGGCATATACAATGTAGAAGGCAACGTAGAAACGCCGATTACGGGCATCGCCGCCGATTCGCGGGAAATCGAGCCGGGCAATTTATTCGTGTGCATTTCCGGCGTTCACGTCGACGGCGCTTCCTTTGCCGTCCAGGCTGTGGAAAAAGGCGCCGTCGCCGTCTTGACGACGAAGCATTTGGAATTGCCTAAGGGCACCGTGCAGATCCGGGTGCCGGATATCCACCATGCGTTGGAAGACATGGTTCCCTATTTTTATGATTATCCCGGCCGCAAGATGCGCATGATTGGCGTAACCGGCACGAACGGCAAGACGACGACGACTCATATCATCGCCCATATTCTGCGGGCCGCCGGCCATCATGTCGGCGTTCTCGGCACGATTCACGCCCTCATCGACGACGAAGAGCTGCCCATTCACAACACGACGCCTGACGTCGTCGAGCTGCAGCGCTTCCTGGCGCTCATGTACGAAAAGGGCATGACCCACGTCGTCATGGAAGTATCGAGCCATGCCCTGGCCCTGCACCGCGTAGCCGGCATTGAATTCGATACGGCCGTATTCACGAATTTGACGCAGGATCACCTCGATTTTCACAAGACGATGGAAGACTACGTAGCCGCTAAGGCCAAGTTATTCAAGGGCTTGTCTTTCCGCGAACATGTCAAGGACAATAAGACGGCTGTCGTCAACATCGACGACCCGTGGTCCAAGGATATCCTCAAAGCCTGCCAGTGCAAGGTCCTGACCTATGGCGTAGAAAAAGAAGCCGACTTGAGAGGGTCGAATCTGAACGTCGAATTGAAGAAATCGTCCTTCGACGTAACCGGGCCCTTCGGCAGCGTCCATCTGAATATGAATATTACCGGCTTGTTCAACGTATATAATACGCTGGCGGCTATCGGCGCGGCCCATGCTGAAGGCGTCGATACGGAAATCATCGACAGCGCTATACAGACCTTCCACTCCGTAGCAGGCCGCTTCGAGCTCGTCGAAGCCGGTCAGGATTTTGCCATCGTTGTCGATTATTCCCATACGCCGGACAGCCTGGAAAAGGCTTTGACGACAGCTCGTGCCATGCATCCGAACCGTATTTTAGCCGTCTTCGGCTGCGGCGGCGACCGCGACCGGACGAAGCGCCCCATCATGGGCAAGATTGCGGCGGAACACGCCGACATTCCCATCGTCACGTCGGACAATCCCCGTTCGGAAGACCCCGACGCCATTGTCGCTGAAGTGGAAGCCGGCGTAAAGCAGGGCCTCAAGCCGGGCCAGCATCACGAAGTCATCGTCGACCGCCGTTCGGCTATCCAGAGAGCCGTCGAACTGGCGCAGACCGGCGACATCATCGTCATTGCCGGCAAGGGTCATGAAACGTATCAGATTTTAAAAGACGGCACGATTCACTTCGACGATCGCGAAGAAGCGCGCAAGGCCGTGCTGGCGTTAAAGGGGCGATAAGAAAATGGCTTCCTTTACGAAGGCAGAAATACAAGAGGCGACGGGAGCGTCTGTCGCTGTCAGCGGCGAAAAGACTTTATTTTCCGGCGTGGAAACGGATACGCGGGTCATCGGCAGGGACGCGTTGTTTGTAGCCCTCAAGGGCGAGCGGTTTGACGGTCATGATTTTGTCGGCAAAGCCGTGCAGCAAGGCGCAGCCGGTGTTATCGTGTCCGAAATGCGGGACGAATACAGAGAGTACGGCATTGCTGTTTTCGTCGCAGACGATACGCTGAAGGCCTATCAGGCTTTGGCCCGCTTCCATCGCCGCCGTTTTTCCATTCCCGTCGTAGCCGTAACGGGCTCCGTCGGCAAGACGTCGACGCGAAATATGATTGCCTCCGTCCTGTCGCAGAAATACGACGTGCTGCAGACGGAAAAAAATTTCAACAACGAAATCGGCCTGCCGCGCACGCTGCTGCAGCTGACGGAACGGCACGAAGCCTGCGTCGTCGAAATGGGCATGCGCGGCTTGGGACAGATTGCCGAGCTGGCGGCCATTGCCGAGCCGACTGTCGGCGTCGTGACGAACGTCGGCAAGAGCCATATTGAACTCCTGGGGTCGCAGGAAAACATCGCCAAGGCGAAGAGCGAGCTTGTTTTGGCTCTTGACGAAAAGGGCACGGCCGTATTGAATGCCGACGATTCCTTCGTAGCCCCGATGGCCGCCCTATGCCGCGGCAGCGTGCTGACCTACGGCACCGAGGCGGGCGACGATATCTGGGCCGAGCAGATAGCCGTAAGCGAGCAGGGCGTAACCTTCACCTGCCACTGCTGCGGCGATGTCTTCGCGGCGCAGATTCCGGCAATCAGCCGCCACCACGCCTATAACGGATTGGCTGCGGCTGCCGTCGGCTGCTTGACGGGCCTTTCGGCCGAAGAAATCCGGCGCGGCCTGGCGGCGTATAAAGGCGTGCCCATGCGGGAAGAGCTGATTTCCTTGGCGCCGTATACGTTTATCAACGACGCCTATAACGCCAATCCGGCTTCCATGAGCGCGGCTATCCGTTCTCTGGGCGCCTTGACGACGGGCCGGAAAATTGCCGTATTGGGCGGCATGCTGGAATTAGGCGATTGGGCCCGGGAAGAACATGAAGCCATCGGCCGGGAGATCGCCTCGTCGGGTATTGACGTCCTCATTACCATGGGCGAGCTGGCCGGATATATTGCCTGCGCGGCGAGAGAAGGCGGCATGAAGCAGGTCTACACGGCCGCGACGCATGACGAATGCGCCGCCTGCCTGAAAGAACTGCTGCAGCCGGGTGATACGGTGCTGCTGAAAGGGTCCCGCGGGTTTGCCATGGAAAAAATACTGTCATATTTCGAAAGGAAGTCATGTGAATGTTAAATACGCTGATATTTGGATTCGCCGTCAGCCTGGTCATCGCCTTAGTGCTGGGCAAGCCGGTTATCGGGCAGTTAAAGAAATTCCATGCCCGCCAATCTGAACGGGAAGAAGGCCCGCAGAGCCATAAGTATAAAGCCGGGACGCCGACGATGGGCGGCATCTTGATTCTGATCGCTTTGGTTGTCTCCTGTCTGGTATTCAATCCGTCGGATCTGCGCAAGGGCCTGGCTTTGTTTCTGACGTTCGGACACGGCGTCATCGGATTCCTCGACGACAGCATCAAAGCGGTGAAACGGCGTAATCTGGGGCTGACAGCCAAGCAGAAATTGCTCGGCCAGTTCGTTATGGCAGCCGTATTTTGCTTCATTTTAAAGGAATTCCTTCAATTTCCTACGACTCTTTGGATTCCCTTCACATCGGTTACGATCGATTTGGGATTCTTCTATTATATCTTTGTGTTTGTCATGATCGTCGGAGCCAGCAATGCCGTCAACCTGACGGACGGCTTGGACGGCCTGGCGGCCGGTTCCTGCGCGATTACGTCTGTGGCCTACGTCGTCATTGCCGTAGCGCTGGGATACGTCAATTTCGCCGTGTTCAGCGCGGCCTTGACCGGCGCCTGCCTGGGCTTTCTGTTTTATAACCAGCACCCGGCCAAGATGTTCATGGGTGATACGGGTTCGCTGGCTTTGGGCGGGGCGCTGGCGGCGATGGCTATCTTGACGAAGACGGAGCTGCTTCTCATTCTGGCAGGCGGATTATACGTCATTGAAGCCTTATCGGTTATCATTCAGGTTGTTTCCTTTAAGACGCGGGGCGTGCGCGTATTCAAAATGAGCCCTATTCATCATCATTTTGAACTGTCTGGCTGGAGCGAAGTAAAGGTAGTTACCGTTTTTTGGAGTTTTTCCGCCCTCATGGCGATATTGGCGATTATCGTCGTCTTATCGTGCAAATAGAGGGTATTCATATTATCTGAACAAAGCAGGTGTTGGCAAATGAGCATAATGGATTTTTCCGGAAAAAAAATATTGGTCATCGGCGCAGGTATCAGCGGCCGGGCCGCATCGATGGCCTTGGCCCGTCACGGCGGCGCAGTTATTCTCAATGACAAAAAGGACATCGACTGCACGGAAGAGCCGTGGCCGGCGCTGCAGCGTGCCGGCGTCAAGTTCGTATTCGGCAGCCAGGAAAATTCGCTGCTGGACGGCGTGGACATCGTCGTGCCGTCGCCGGTTATTTCTCCGGAAATTCCCATTATGAAAGAAGCGCTGTCGCGCCGTTTGCCCGTTTGGAGTGAAGTGGAGACAGCCTGCCGTGTAACCGATGCCGACATATTGGGCGTGACGGGTACGAACGGGAAGACGACGACGACGACCCTGCTGGGGGAAATCATGAAGGCCTCAGGCCGTCAGACTGTCGTCGGCGGCAATATCGGCATCGGCCTTTCCGAGCAGGCGGCAGATTTGCCGAAGGAAGCCGTCGTCGTAGCGGAATTGTCCAGCTTCCAGCTGGAATTTACGCAGACGATGAAGGCTAAAGCGGCCGTCGTCCTGAATATTACGCCGGACCACCTGGACCGCCATCATACGATGGAAGCCTACGCCGAAGCGAAGAAGCGCATTTTCCGCAATCAGGATGGGGACGATACGGCTGTGCTGAATTACGACGACCCGCTGGTCAGGGCCATGGCTCCGGACATGACGGGCCGCGTCGTCTGGTTTTCCACGCAGGGCGAAGTGCCTGTCGGTGCGTTTTATCAGGACGGACGGCTGATCCTCCGCATGGACGGCCAGGATACGCTCATTTGCCGGGAAGACGAACTTCATTTATTCGGCAAGCATAATATTCAAAATTGTTTGGCTGCGTCGCTGCTGGCTTACGCCGCCGGCGTGCCTCTCGACGTGATCTCTGGCGTATTGAAATCGTTCCGGGGCGTAGAGCACCGTCTGGAAAAAGTGCGCACAATTCACGGCGTCACCTATTACAATGATTCAAAAGGAACGAATACCGACGCGTCTATCAAAGCGCTGGAAGCGTTTTCGGGACACTTGGTCTTGATTGCCGGCGGCTACGATAAGATGACACCTCTCGACGAGTTTATGAAGCTGGCCGCCGAAAAGGTCGATACGCTTATATTGATCGGCGCGGCGGCAGATCGGTTTGAACAGGAAGCGAAGAAGGCCGGCGTCAAGGATATTCGCCGAGCCGGATACAGCATGGAACGGGCGATTATGATGGCCCGCAAGATTGCCAAAGCGCCGCAGGCCGTACTGTTGTCTCCGGCATGCTCGAGCTTTGACATGTACGATAATTTTGAGCAGCGCGGACGGGTCTTCAAGGGAATCGTCAACGCGATATAGCCATATATTTATTTTTGATTGGTAGGGGGCAAAAACATGGGTCGAGTAATTATTTCAGGAGGCGGAACAGGCGGCCATATCTATCCGGCAATAACAATTGCCCGCGCTATTGCCGATATCGAGCCGACGGAGTTTCTCTACGTAGGCTCGAAGATAGGGTTGGAAAATACGCTGATTCCTAAAGAAGGACTGCCTTTTGTGACCATAGACGTACGGGGACTGGAACGCCGCATTTCCTTCCGCAACGTAGTGACGCTGGGAAAGACGGCGGGAAGCGTATTTAAGGCCGAACGCATTATTCATCGGTTTAAGCCGGAAGTCGTCATCGGTACGGGCGGATTCGTCTGCGGCCCCGTGCTGCTGGCGGCCAGCCTGAGCGGTATTCCGACGCTCGTGCAGGAGCAAAACGTCATCCCCGGCGTGACCAATTTGATTTTGAGCAAGTTTGCCAACCGCATCGCCCTGGGATATAGGGAAGCGGCCGGCCGGTTTAAGAAAAAAGAAAATCTCGTGTATACGGGAAATCCTGTCCGCAAGGATATTTTGACGGTAAGCAAGGAAGAAGGGCGCAGCCTGCTGGGGCTGGACCCGCATAAATTTACGCTCCTCGTCGCCGGCGGCAGCCGCGGGGCGCGCAGCATCAACTCGGCCATGATTGAAGTGCATCGGTATTTTAAGGATGTCAAGGACATACAGATTCTCCATATTACGGGAGACCACGAGTACGACCGCGTCGTCAAGCAGCTCGAAGGCATCGACGGCAAAGGGCGGTACGGCGAGGGAAGCCGTATTATACCGTACCTGCATCAGATGCCGGAAGCGTTGGCGGCGGCTGATTTGGCCGTATATCGTGCCGGCGCCGTGGGGTTGGCTGAATTGACAGTGCGGGGCGTTCCTTCGATTTTGATTCCCTATCCCTACGCGGCGGAAGATCATCAGCGGTACAACGCCCAGGCCCTGGTCATGTGCGGCGCGGCTAAGATGATCCTGGACAAGATGCTGACCGGTAAGGATTTGCTGGAAGAAATCCTTCATTTAAAAGAAGATCCGGAAGCTTTGGCTTCCATGGCCAAGGCCAGCAAGGCTCTGGGCCGGCCTCAGGCCGCTCACGACATTGCGAAGCTGGCGTTATCGATTGCGCGCCGACGCACGGGAAGCAGCGTAAAGTAAGGATGTGTAAGACCATGGTCAATCTCAACGACGTACGAAAAGTACATTTTATCGGCATTGCCGGCGCAGGCATGCGGGCAATAGCCAACGTTTTCATAGAAAAAGGATATATCGTATCGGGGTCGGACCTCAAGCGGTCGGCCATTACGGATAAATTTGCCGAACAGGGCGCGCGCATCTGCATCGGCCAGAAGGCGGAAAATCTGCAGGATGCCGAAGTCGTCGTCATCTCTTCGGCAATCCGTGAAACGAACGCGGAAGTAGTAGAAGCGCGGCGGAGGCATATCCCGGTGATACATCGGTCCGACGCGCTGGTACATATCATGACCTGGGGCAAGGGCATATCCGTCGCCGGAGCGCACGGCAAGACGACGACGTCGTCCATGCTCGGCCAGGTCTTTGAAGAAAGCCATCTGGAACCGACTATCGTCATCGGCGGTGAAGTCGATTACCTGCACAGCAATTCGATTTTAGGCAAAGGCGAATACGTCATTGCCGAAGCCGACGAAAGCGACGGGACCTTCCTGAAGCAGTCGCCGTATATCGCTGTCGTAACCAATATCGACGCCGATCACATGGATCATTACGGCTCCATGGACAACGTCGTCGAAGCCTTTAAGGAGTTTATACAGAAGCTGGACGCCGAGCAGGGGCTGGCCGTCCTGTGCTTTGAAAACGAATACATCCGCCGTCTGGCGCCGTCTCTGCAGCGCCGGTATCTGACGTACGGCATCGAGGCTGAGGCGGATTATCAGGCTCGGAATCTCCATTATGCCAAGGGCAAGCTGTATTTTGACGTGCTGTTTCACGGCGAGACGCTGGGCGAACTGATGCTGAACGTGCCGGGACGGCACAATGTCCTGAACGCGCTGGCGACGACGGCTGTGGCGCTGCGCTGCGGCATTTCCTTCAGTCAGGTAGCTTCGGCGTTGTCCCATTTTCACGGCGCAAAGCGGCGCTTTCAAACGAAAGGCTTTGCCGGCGACGTATGGGTCGTCGACGATTATGCCCATCACCCGACGGAAATCAACGCCACCCTCACGGCGGCCCGCGACATGGGCACGCACCGCGTCGTCTGCCTGTTTCAGCCGCACCGCTATACGCGGACGCAGCTCCTTCTTGAAGATTACGGCTCGGCCTTTGCTAAAGCCGACGTCCTCATTGTGACCGACGTATACAGCGCCGGCGAAGATCCTATTCCGGGCGTGACGGGCCGGCTTATTGCCGATAAGGTTCGCGAAAAGACCGGACAGGACGTCATCTACATTCCCCATACGGAAGACGTCGTCACATATTTGAAAGAACATGCCCGGCCGCTGGATTTAATCATTACCATGGGAGCCGGAGACATTTATAAAGTGGGAGAACAATACTTGGCGGAAGCAAAAGGATAAGATTAAAAACATGAACACTACTATAGAAACGATGAAACAGAAAAAAATTGCCGTCGTCGTCGGCGGCCCGTCGTCGGAAGCAGAAGTATCGCGCAATACCGGCGCGGCTATTGCCAAAGCGTTGACGACGAAAGGCTACGCTGTAGAGACGATTGAACTGGTGCCGGAGCGGCTGGTAGAGACGCTTAAGGAAAAAAATATTGACGTCGTATTCAACGCCCTGCACGGCCGGTACGGCGAAGACGGCGTGCTGCAGGGGCTTTGCGAAATGATGGGCCTTCCCTATACGGGTCCCGGCGTCATGGCCAGCGCCGTCGGCATGAGTAAGGTCGTGAGCAAATGCGCTTTTCAGGGCGCCGGTATTCCGACGGCTCCCTTCGCCTATTATTTCTCGGCCCAGGGCTTGGACTATATAGCTGACGATATTGGGCGTCGCTTTTCGCTGCCCGTGGTCATCAAGTCGTCGGCCCAGGGGTCGACGATCGGGACGGTAATCGTCAGCGACGCGTCGGATATTCGGGCGGCTCTGGATGAAGCCTTCCGTTACGGTCCGGCCATCATCGCCGAAGCCTTTCTCGACGGAGAAGAATTTACCGTCGCCGTCATGGACGACATGGCTATGCCGGTCATTCAAATCGTTCCCAGCACGGGACGGTACGATTATTATTCGAAATATACGCCCGGCGTGACGAAGCATCTCTGCCCGGCGCCGATTTCGCCGGAACTGACAAAGAAAATGCAGGACTTAGCCCTGCAGGTTTTCCATCTGTGCCAGTGCAGCGGCGTCGCCCGCGTCGACATCATGACGAACAGCCAGGGAGAACCCTTTGTCCTGGAAATCAACACCGTGCCCGGCATGACGGCGACGAGCCTCGTGCCCGACGCGGCTATCGCGATGGGATTGTCCTTTGAAGACTTGTGCGAAAAAATTTTATTGGAAGCCTCTGTCGGCAAGTTTTAACTGCACAGTACGTTAGGATGTAGCATGAAGAAAGAAAACTATCGTAATTACCAATTTACATCGGATACAACTTCGCGGCGGAAGCCGGACAACGCGGCAGCGTTTAAGCATACGAGCGACGTGTTCGTGCCGCCCCATTTGGCGCATGATCCGCTGGACGATTTGTACGGAAACCGGCGCGAAGCCGAACGGCGGCAGCAGCTGCAGGAAGAAGAAACACGCCGTCGGAAGCGGCGCATAAAGCGCGAGAAGATAAAGAAAAAGCGGAAGCAGAAGCGCAAGGGACGCCTGACGGCTGTCGGCATCGTCCTGTTCGTCCTGCTGCTGTGGGTCTTTCTGCGCTTCGCCGCCGTTCCCTTCGGCACACTGGTCATTCAGGGAAATGAAACGCTGACGACGGATGATATATACCGGGCCGGCGGCGTTCCGGGCTACGTCAACGTCGTGCAGCTGTCGCCGGACGAGCTGAAGAATCGGCTGGAAAAAGATCTGCGCATCAGCAGCGCCGTCGTAGAACGGCAGTTCCCTGCGACGATACAGGTGACGCTGACCGAGCGGAAGGCGGCTGCTATCGTCATGACGATGTACGGCTTTGCCTACGTGGATAAGGACGGCGTCGTCATAGAGCTGGAGCCGCAGATAGAAGGCGTATCCGTGCCGATTATGACTGGGAAAAAGGTCGATACGCTGCTGCTGGGGGATACCATAGCCGATCCCGCCCTCCGGGCCGGCCTGGAATATTTGCAGAATTTGCCGCCGGACGTATTGAAACATATGGCTGAAATTAACGTAGGCAATCCGGACAATATCATTGCCTATACGACGGACTCGCTGCCCGTTCACTTGGGCAAGGGCGATAAGCCCGTCGAACGGGCGGCCATTACCGACGAGCTGCTGCGGGAAGTAGACAGCAACCATTTGCTGGTTCAATATATCGACACGACGCCCGGCGCTCCGTCCGTCAAGAGTAAGTAACCAGACGCCGGATTGCTCCGGCAAGGGGGGCTGACGACAGGCGAAAGCCCGTAACTGAGCCGTTGAGCGGCCCGAAAGATTTAAAAAAAGATGTAGATAATTTTTCCGATATAGTGTAAAATAATATAGAATCCTATCTATATATAGCAGTGCTGACGAATTTGAAGGAGGAAACAGAAGTATGGCAGAGTTTGCAAATATAAAAGTAATTGGTGTCGGCGGCGGCGGAAACAACGCCGTCAACCGTATGATAGAAAGCGGTCTGCAGGGCGTGCAGTTCATTTCCGTGAATACGGAAGATCAGGTATTGGAAGTATCGCAGGCCGACGTTAAGCTCCAGATTGGCGAAAAATTGACGCGCGGCCTCGGCGCCGGCGCTAATCCTCAGGTCGGCGAACAGGCAGCTTTGGAAAGCAAGGAAGAAATCATCAAAGCCCTTCAGGGTGCTGATATGGTCTTCATCACGGCCGGCATGGGCGGCGGCACCGGCACGGGTGCGGCTCCTATCGTAGCGGAATGTGCCAAGGAAATGGGCGCGCTGACCGTCGCCGTCGTAACGAAGCCCTTTGCTTTTGAAGGCAAGCGCCGTAAGGAACAGGCTGAAAAGGGCGCGGCCTATCTGAAGGAAAAGGTCGACACGATCATCACGATTCCGAACGATAAGCTGCTCCAGATTATCGATAAAAAGACGCCGCTCAAAGACGCGTTCCTCGTAGCCGACGACGTTCTCCGTCAGGGCGTGCAGGGCATTTCCGATTTGATTACGACGACAGGCCTCATCAACCTGGACTTTGCCGACGTCAAGACGATTATGTCCGATCAGGGCGAAGCGATTATGGGCATCGGCGTAGGCTCCGGCGAAAACAGAGCCGTCGAAGCCGTCGACAGCGCGATTCACAGCCCGCTCCTGGAAATGGGCATCGACGGCGCGCAGAGCATCTTGCTCAACGTCACGGGCGGCCCGGATATCAGCTTATATGAAATCAATGAAGCGGCGGAAAAAGTTGCCGAAGCTGTTGATCCTGATGCCAATATCATCTTCGGTTCCGTTATTGACCCGGATATGGAAGATTCGATTCGCATTACTGTCGTTGCGACTGGATTTGGCAAAGAACCGTCTTCGATTCCTTCCTTCGGACAGGCGGGCGGACTTAAAGCCGGAGATTCCAAAGATGCCGGCGGCGTAGAAATTCCTACGTGGATGAGATAAGCAGTACAGTAAAAAGCGGATCCTTAGGGACCCGCTTTTTTTCAAAATTCCCCGCGCAGCGCGCGCGTTAGGAGGAATACATCATGAAATGTCCTTTTTGCAAGCATGACGATACCAAAGTAACCGATTCGCGGGCTACGGACGACGGCAGAGCCATTCGCCGCCGCCGGGAGTGCCAGAGCTGCGGCCGGCGGTTTACGACGTACGAGATGGTGGAAGAATCGCCGCTCATCGTCATTAAGCGCAACGGCAGCCGCGAGCTCTTCGACCGCAGCAAGATATTGAACGGTCTGTTGCGGGCCAGCAATAAGCGGATGATAACGCGACAGCAGCTGGAAGACATCGTTTCTCACGTAGAACGGGATATACGGAATTCTCTGGCTCAGGAAGTCACGAGCGAGAAAATCGGCGAAATGGTCTTGGACGAACTCAAGTCTATCGATGAAGTCGCCTATATCCGGTTCGCGTCGGTATATCGGAAATTTGCCGATTTGGAAAGCTTTATGGCTGAGCTGGAGCATTTGATGGGAACGAAAAAGAAGGAAACTGCAGAAGAGCAGCATGACATCGAGGAGTAAGTATGACTGAAGGATATATTGACAACTTTTTAAACGACGCGTTGCCGAAGCTGCGCATTGCCGTCGTCGGCGATATCATGGTCGACCGTTACGTCTTCGGCAGCGTGGACCGCATTTCTCCGGAAGCGCCCGTGCCGGTCAATAAGGTCAACCGCATTTCATCGGTCCTGGGAGGTGCGGCGAACGTAGCCGCCAACCTGGCGAATTTAGACTGCCGAGTATATTTGGCCGGCTTAGTCGGCGACGATGAAAACGCCGCTCTTTTGCGCGGCCTGCTGGACGACGCCGGTATTGACGGTACGGGGATGGTCGTACGCAAGGGCCACGTGACGACGACGAAGGTACGGGTCCTTGGCTCGCGTCAGCAAATGGTACGGCTGGATTTTGAAGACGCCGTCCCCTTTGAACGGGAAGAAGAAGACGCCTTGGCGGCCTGGCTGGATCAGCGCATCGCGCAGGGCTTAGACGGCATGATTTTGTCGGATTATAAAAAAGGCGTTCTGACGGACCGCATGTCCCAGCTGGTTATCGAACGGGCCCGCAGGGCGGGAATTCCCATACTCGTCGACCCGAAGGGCAGCGACTGGCACAAGTACAACGGCGCTGATTTTGTGACGCCTAATATTAAGGAGCTGGGAGACTGCTGCGGCGAGAAGATACCTAACGAAGGCCAGGCCGTCGTGGATGCGGCGCGCAGGCTCCATGAGCAGTATGATTTCGCCCATATCATGGTCACGCGGTCGGAGAAGGGGATTACGGTCATCCGCAAGGATGGCAAGGTATGGAACAATCCGGCGACGGCTCAGGAAGTGTTCGACGTATCAGGCGCCGGTGATACTGTCGCCGCGGCGTTTTTGGCGGCTGTAGCCAGTCATTTGTCGATTCGCACGAGCCTGCAGGTTGCCAATGCGGCGGCAGGCATCGTCGTCACGAAGGTCGGGACCTATCCGATTCACCGCAGCGAGCTGCTGAAGCTGTGGCAGGAATGGCATCCCAATCGCTGGGCTCCGTACAAGGCCTTGAGCTGGGAAGAAACGGCGGAAAAAATACGGCAGTGGCAGAAACAGGGAGAAACGGTCGTCTTTACGAACGGCTGCTTCGACATCCTGCACCGCGGCCACGTCCTGTATCTGCAGCAGGCGGCAATGCTGGGACAGCACCTCGTCGTCGGCTTGAATTCCGACGCGTCGGTACGGCGTCTGAAGGGCGAAACGCGCCCTCTTGTCCACGAGGAGGACCGGGCCGTGCTGCTGAGCGCCCTCGGCTGCGTCGACGAAGTCGTCATGTTTACGGAAGATACGCCGGCAGAGCTGCTCAGCGTGCTGCGGCCGGATATCCTAGTAAAGGGCGGCGACTACAAGGCTGAAGAGGTCGTCGGCAGGGAATATGTGAAGCGCGTAGAAATCATATCCTTTGAAGAAGGGTATTCTACGACGGGATTAGTACAGAAAATCGCCTCTCTGGCGAAGGAGGGTAAACTATGAAAATCGTAACAGGCGGAGCCGGATTTATCGGCAGCAATATAGTAAAACAACTGAATAACCGGGGAATCGACGATATCTTCATCGTCGACGACTTGACGGACGGACGCAAATGCCGCAATCTGCAGGGCCTTTCGTTCTACGATTACATGGACTATGAAGATTTCGACATGCAGATGGCCGACGATACCTTTGACTGCGGCTATATCGACGTCGTATTCCATGAAGGAGCCTGCTCTGATACGATGAACTACGACGGCCGCTATATGATGAAGAACAATTACGAAGGCAGCAAGAACCTGCTGCGCTACTGCATGCAGCGCAAGATTCCCTTCCTGTATGCATCGTCGGCGTCGACCTACGGCAGCGGCAAGAACGGCTTCCGCGAAGAACCGCAGTGCGAGCAGGCTCTCAATCCCTACGCCTATTCCAAGCTGCAGTTCGACCGCTTCGTCCGCCGCGTCATGCCCTTGGCGAAGAGCCAGATCGTAGGCTTCCGGTACTTCAACGTCTTTGGGCCTCAGGAAAATCACAAGGACCGCATGGCGTCCCTCATTTTCCAAAAATACAACGAACTGCAGGAAACGGGCAAAATCACCTTGTTTGCCGGTACGGCGGGCTATGAGGACGGCGGCCAGATTCGCGATTTTATCTACGTCAAAGACGTCGTCAACGTCGTATTTTATTTCTGGGAACATCCGGAGCTGTCGGGCATTTACAACTGCGGCACCGGCGTAGGTCATACGTTCAATGAATTTGTCCAGGGCATCATCGATTACTGCGGCAAAGGGCATATCGAGTACGTCCCCTTCCCGGAAGTCCTTAAGGGAAAATATCAGAGCTATACCCAGGCTGATACGCAGAAGCTGATGAAGGCCGGCTATGACCGGGGCTTTACCCTTCTCGGCGAAGCGGTAAAGGAATACTGCAGCATCCTCGAAAAGAGCGGCGGGTACTACGAATGAGAAAGGCCGTGTTTTTTGACCGCGACGGCGTCCTCAACGTCGACAAGGGCTATTTAAGCCGTGTGGAAGATTTTGAATGGATTGACGGGGCGAAGGAAGCCGTCGCCTGGCTGACGAAGGAAGGCTACGACGTCGTCGTCGTGACGAACCAGAGCGGCGTCGCCCGCGGCTACTATACGGAAGAAGACGTGCGTCGCCTTCACAACTGGATGTGCCGGCAGATAGAAGAAGCCGGCGGCAAGGTCACGGCCGTGTATTACTGCCCGTATCTGGAAGGCGCGCCGGTCAAGGCCTACGATAAACAGAGCGATTGGCGCAAGCCTGCGCCGGGCATGATTTTGCAGGCGGCGGCCGATTGGGATATCGACCTGGCCTCGTCGGTCATGATCGGCGATATGCCCCGCGACGTGGAATGCGGCGAACGGGCCGGCGTGCCGTCGTATTTATTTGAAGGCGGTTCCCTGCTCGATTTCGTCCGAAAGATCGTAAAAGAAGGGAAATGCCGTGAAACCATATAAGAATATCCTCATCGTCAAAATGAGTTCCCTCGGCGACGTGCTGCATGCGCTGCCGACGCTGTACGCCCTGCGGGAAAACTGCCCCGGCGCGCGCATCGTCTGGGCCGTGCACAAGCAGTTTTCCGCCGTCCTGCCGGGTAAACCCTATATCGACGACGTCGTGTACATCGATAAGAAGCGGCTGAAATCGCTGTCCTATTTGAAGGAGCTGCGCCGGACCCTGCATGGATATCATTTCGATATGTGCCTCGATTTGCAGGGGCTGGCCAAAAGCGCGATCGTCGCCTTCTGCAGCGGCGCGAAGGAAAAATACGGCTACTGGGAAATGCGCGAAGGCAGCTTCCTGGTCAGCAAAGGGCTGACGGGGCAGCATAAATTCGACCACGTCATCGAACGGTATTTGGATACGGTGCGCGCTTTAGGCGGCGCCGTAGACAGCGTTGAATTTCCTCTTCCGTCTGTCGATGCGGAAAAAGTGGCGCTGGCAGGGCGATTTGCTGCCGACGGCATGACGGGCCCTTATATTGCCGTCGTGCCCGGCGCGCGGTGGGACGTAAAGGAATGGCCTGTCCCGTATTGGCAGGAGTTTCTGCGCCGCGTCGTCCAAGGGGGCATGAGCGTCGTCCTGCTGGGCAGCGGCGACGACGTCCCGAAGGGAAGGGCTATTGTCGACGGCGTCGCGTCGCCCCGGCTGTTTGATTATACGGGAAAAACCAACTTGCGCGAGCTCATGGCGGCTATCGCCATGTCCCGCCTGTACGTCAGCGCCGATACGGGGCCGCTGCATATTGCCAACGCCCTGAAGAAGGAGCTGATCGCCCTGTTCGGCCCGACCTGTCCGGATCGGACGGGACCGTACGGCGGCGCCCACAGCGAGTACATCCATATGATTATTTCGCCTACGTCGACGGCGACGCAGGAGCAGCCCCTCGTCGACGACCCGGACTGCATGAAGCAGATATCCGTCGACAAGGTCTGGAAGACATATACGGACATCGTAAAGGAGGCAGATAATGATTAACTTGCGGCACAAACGAATTATCGTAACCTTCTTGATGCATTTAGGAGATTTAGTGCTGATTACGCCTTTTCTGCAGGTGCTGCGCCGTCATGCCCACGGCTCGGATATCACTATCGTCGTCGACGAAAAGGTAGCCGACGTCGTGCGCTATAATCCGAACGTAGACCACGTCGTGACTGTCGATAAAAAGGGAAAAGACAATTCAGTCGGCGCGCTGTGGCGGATTGGACGGGAGCTGCACAAAAATCATTACGACATTTTGATAAATCTCCATCCTAACGAACGGACGTCGTTTTTAGCGGCGGCCATCCAGGCAAAGCAGTTCGTCGGCATGAGTCATTTTTTGTTTCGGCCGTTCATGGATACCTATACGCGGCTGGACCGCCTCCATTTTCATGCCGCCGATATGTATCTCAACGTGCTGGTTCAACTGGGCATCGACGATTACCGGAACGACGGCCTGCAGCTCGTTACCTGCCCTGCATGGGATAAAGCGGCCGATGATTTCTATGCGTCCCAGGGCGTAGGGCCGGGCGATAAGCTCGTCGGCTTCAACATCGGCAGCGCCGTGCCCCAGAAACGCTGGCCTCCTGACCGGTTCGCCGCTGTCGCTGATTACTTTGCCGATAAAGGCTATACGTGCGTATTCTTTGGCGGCACGATGGACGAAGAGATGGTCGGCGAAGCCGTGTCGCTGATGCGGCACAAACCTGTCGTAGGGACGGGGAAATTTTCGATCGGCGAGCTGGCCGCTGCGATTAGGCGCTGCTCCCTGTTTATTACGAACGACAGCGGGCCCATGCACATTGCCGTAAGCCAGCGCGTGCCCCTCGTCGCTTTATACGGGCCGAGCAATCCTAAATTTTACGGGCCTTATACGGATCGGGCTATCGTATTGGAGTCGACGACTCATTACGAAGTAGGCAAGAGCATGAAAAAAATTATTAAAGAAGGCAAATACAAGGGCATTTCCGTTATCCCTCTAAGCCAGGTCATCCAGGCCGGAGAAGAATTGCTGGAGCGCTATAAAGAAGAATGAGGATTTCTCTTTCTTCTTTTTGCCTTTTCGTGACAAATAGAGTATAATATAAATAATATGATGAAGTATGTGAGTACACGATGGAGGTGTTTCCCGTGAAAAAGATAGTGTTGGCCAGCGTATTAGCGGCCCTTGTTTCTGTCAGCGCCGTTTCGTTCGCCGCGCCTATACGAAATCCTGAAGCCGGCGATTTTAAGGTAAACGTCAACTATGGATTCGACCAGGAAGAAGGCGGCCGCAGTGCGGAAAGCCGCTTTGCCGGCGGCGACCTGACGTACGTCCTGAACGACAACTGGGACATCCAGTACGTCAACAATTATACGGAAGGCGACAACGGCAATGAGATTGACGAACATTACCTGCTCGGCAGCTACCGCGTTGCGCCGTATCTTTCGTTGTATGCCGGCGGTTCTTATATTAAGACGGATACCTGGCGGTCTGATAAGAGCGCGTACGGCTATCAATTCGGCGTAAAAGGCCAGCTTCCCTTGGGCAGCCGCCTGCAGGGGTTTGCGTCTTTGGGGTTCGGCGATGACGTCAGCTCCTATGAAGTCGGCGTCGGCTACGACATCACGCCGAGCTGGGATGCTCATGTCAAATACCGCAGCGCCAACGTCGACGTAGATAACTACGACGACGAAGTAGAAGGCTGGCAGGTCGGTATGGGCTACAAATTCTAAATTTCATTTCATCAACAAAAGCGCTGCGTCGGACTGACGCGGCGCTTTTTAGTGCGCGCCGCAGGGCCGCATCTTGGCGTATCCATTGACAAGGAACGGCTCCCTTCCGTATAATATGAAATAACATGCGCTGTGGTTGAAAGTCGATGCCAGTCGCAGGCGAAGCGATCCACGTAAGGAGCTCAAAGCAGCTCTGATCATAGTGCGGCCTAGAAGTAAGACCTGCCGCGAAACGGCGAGAGAAGTAGTAGTGGGGGATACACATCTATGAGCGAACCTTCCAGCAGGCGAGTGTGGGGGTAAAGACCAGGTCAGGCATGTTGCAAAGCTGTGCATTGCGCACAGCTTTTTTTGCTATCCCAAGGAAGTTGCGTCATTTTGTTTGACGTATTTGCGCCGATATAGTAAAATGTAAAGGTATTTATATATTTATCCAACGAAGTAAAGGAGCGGATGGCGTCGATGGAGGCTGATGTACAGGCCTTAGATGACGAATTGCAGAGAAATCCTTTCGATCAGTTTATGGATTTCCACGTCATTGCAGCAGATAAACAACTGACGGTGTTAGAGTTTCAAAACAAAGGGACGAAATGGGATAATCCCAACGGCACCTTGTACGGCGGCGTCCTGTATTCCATGTCGGCTTCCGCAATGGAAACGGCTTGCGCCGTGTATGGAAAAGCCGTGCTTACGTTGGATTTGTCCATGAACTTTCTTCGCCCTGCTTTTTCCAATACGGTCATCCGCGCTGAGACGCGGGTCATTCACAACGGACATACGACGATGGTTGCCTTGTGCGACCTGTATGACAACAATGACCGGTACTTGGCTCATGGAAAGGGCACGTTTTTTGTAACCGGACCCTATGCGTTTGGAGGTGGAGAGGAACATGACCGCTGATAAACCCATAGACGTAGATGTAAATGCAGAGCTGCAGAGACGGCTTAGCCGCATTTATTCAGACATGCGGGACCCGAAGCACTATTTTAAAAATCTTCCCTGCAAGATTGAAGATTTCGCCGAAGGCTGGGTGCGTCTTAGATTTGAAATCACGCCGAATTTATGCAATTACCGGGGCATCGCCTCGGGCGGCGTTTTGGCTGCGTTCTGCGATACCCTGATGGGGATGGCGAGCCGCACGCTGGGCTATAAGGTTACGACGCTGGAGATTAATATGAATTATATCCGCCGCGTCAATTCCGGCGAAAGCCTGAACGGCGTCGGCCAGGTCGTTCATCACGGCGGCAAGACGATCGTCGTCGAATGCGAATGTTTTAACGAACAGGGCGCAGTCGTCGTCAAGGGACGGTCTTCTTTTTATATCATTGGCATGCTTTAACTAACGTAAAAAATAAGGAAGGTTGGTCAGTACAATGGATTTTGCTTATAACGACGAACAAAAGGAACTTATCAGAGTCGTCCGCGATTTAGTAGAAAAGGAAATCGTTCCCTACGCTTCCGAAATGGATGAAACGGGGAAACTGCACGAAGGCCTGTTGGAAAAATTGGCCGCCCAGGGTCTGTTGGGCGTAGCAATTCCGGAAGAATTCGGCGGCGCCGGCTTAGATGCCGTTACGATTGCCGGTATTTATGAAGAGCTGGGCAAGGGCTGCGCCGGCGTAGCTACGACGGTCGCCGCCAACGCGTTGGCTTCCTACCCGGTTATCATCGCTGGCAACGACGACCAGAAAAAACGGTATTTTGATATCATCAACCAGGATAATTTGGCAGCCTTCGCCTTGACTGAACCGGGCACGGGCTCCGACGCCGGTTCCGTATCGACCCGCGCCGTCAAGACTGAAGACGGCAAGGGCTATATCCTGAACGGCACGAAATGCTTTATTACGAACGGCGCCTTGGCCGAAGTCTTCGTCGTATTCGCCAATACGCGCAAGACTGGCGGCGTCCGCGGCCTGACGGCATTCATCGTCCGCAAGGGTACGCCGGGCTTTACCATCGGCAAGGAAGAAAATAAGATGGGTATCCGCGCTTCCAATACGACGGAACTCATTTTCCAGGACTGCTTCGTCCCCGTGGAAGACCGTCTCGGCCGCGAAGGCCAGGGCTTCCGCATTGCCATGAACACCCTCGATGCGGCTCGTCCCTTCGTCGGCGCCGTTTCCGTCGGCATTGCTGAAGCTGCCTTCCGCGCCTGCTGCGAATACGCTAAGGTCCGCGTGCAGTTTGACAAGCCCATCGCTTCGTTCCAGATGGTACAGAGCATGATTGCCGACATGGCCATGCAGATCGAAGGCGCCCGCCTGCTGGTACACCGCGCCTGCTGGATGAAGGATCAGGGTATGGAATTCAGCCGCGAAGCGGCCATTGCCAAATGCAACGCTTCCGACGTGGCGATGCGCGTTACGACCGACGCCGTACAGGTTATGGGCGGCTACGGATATATCAAGGAATATCCTGTCGAAAAATACATGCGCGACGCTAAGATCATGCAGATTTACGAAGGCACAAACCAAATTCAGCGTTTGGTTATTGCAAATAAGACGTTATATTGATACAATATATACGTTACAGCCCCGCATAGGGTATTATGGCGATGAGAAAGAGAGACTGGATTTGCAGCCGGTTACAGGAAGTGAGAGCCGTAGATTGAGAGCTTTCACCCGGAGGATTCAGGGCGTTCACTTTCGAGCTTCCTGCTGAACAGAGTAGGCAGGACGGGTATTCCCGTTACAGAATGCGAGAGACACAATTAGGGTGGTACCGCGGAATTAAAACTTTCGCCCCTGCATGGGGCGGAAGTTTTTTTTATTTGTATTAGAGGAGGAATATATCAATGACGATGATCAGCGATAAGATTGAAGCTATCAAAGCGGCAGTAGACGAACAAATAGCCAAGAGCGAAGCTCTGCAGGACGTGCAGAACATACGCGTCAAATACTTGGGCAAAAAAGGCGAGCTGACGTCTATTATGAAGGATTTAAAAAATCTTTCCAAGGAAGAACGGCCTCAGGTCGGCCAGCTTGTCAATACGGCCCGGGGCATCATCGAAGACCATTTAAAGGCTCGTATGGAAGAACTCAAGGAAAAATCCCTGGAAATGAAAATCCAGTCGGAAAAAATAGATATTACCCTGCCGGGCAGAAAACCCGTTATGGGTCACGAACATCCCCTTCATTTGACGCGCCGTCTCATGGAACAGTCCTTCCTGAACATGGGCTTTTCCATCGTAGAAGGTCCGGACATCGAATCGGATTACTATAATTTCCAAAGCCTGAACCTGCCGGAAGACCATCCGGCCCGGGATATGCAGGATTCCATGTACGTAACGCAGAACATCCTGCTCCGGACTCATACGTCGCCGCTGGAAGCGCGGACGCTGCAGGCTCACAAACCGAACGAACCGTTTAAAATCATCGCGCCGGGCAAGGTATACCGCTGCGACTACGACGCGACTCATTCGCCTGTATTCCATCAGATGGAAGGCATGATCGTCGACAAGGGCATCCGCTTCTCCGACTTAAAAGGCATGCTGGAAGACTTCCTGCGCGATATCTTTGGCCCGCAGACGAAGGTGCGCTTCCGCGCCAGCTATTTCCCCTTTACGGAACCGAGCGCCGAAGTCGACATTTCCTGCGTCATGTGCGGCGGCAAGGGCTGCCGCGTCTGCTCGCACACGGGCTGGCTGGAAATCCTCGGCTGCGGCATGACCAACTTTGAAGTGCTCCGCATGAACGGCTATGACCCCAATCAGGTCAGCGCCTTCGCCTTCGGCATGGGCGTCGAACGCATTGCCATGCTGAAATACGGAATCGACGACTTGCGCCTGTTCTATGAAAACGACATGCGGTTCTTGAACCAGTTCTAGGAGGTACGAAAACGATGAAAAGCTCTTTGTTATGGATGCAGGATTATGTACATGTAGATATGACGCAGGACCCTCAGGCCTTTGCCGATACGCTCACCATTTCGGGGATTCCTGTCGAACAGGTAGAACACTGGGGGACGGAAATCAAAAAGGTCGTCACCGGCAAGATTTTGAAAATTGATAAGCACCCCGACGCCGATAAATTAGTCGTTTGCCAAATCGACGTAGGCAGTGAAACGCTGCAGATCGTCACGGGCGCTCCCAACGTGCGGGAAGGGCAGATCGTTCCCGTCGCCGTCCACGGCGCTCATCTTCCCGGCGGCGTCAAGATCAAGCGCTCCAAGCTGCGCGGCGTAGAATCGAACGGCATGCTCTGCTCGGCTCACGAACTGGGATTTGACGACAGCGTGCTCCTGCCGGAAGAACGGAACGGCATCTGGATTTTGCCGGACGACACGCCTGTAGGCGTCGACGCCGTAGAATACCTGGCCCTGCAGGACGTCGTATACGAATACGAATTGACGCCGAACCGCGCCGACTGCTTCTCCATGGTCGGACTGAGCCGTGAATTTGCCGTACTGAGCAATCAGAAAGCCAAATATCCGGATATCGTCGTCGATGAATGCGAAGAATCTATCAGCGGCAAGGTCAAGGTTTCCATTGAAGACGAAGAACTGTGCAGCCGCTATGCCGCCCGTCTGCTGGTCAACGTCAAGGTCGGCAAATCGCCCTTGTGGATGCAGCAGCGCCTGCGCAAGTCCGGCGTCCGCCCGATCAACAACGTCGTCGACGTGACGAACTACGTCATGATCGAGCTGGGCATACCCCTGCACGCATATGACTACGACCGCGTCGTAGACCATCACCTCATCGCCCGCCGGGCCAAGGAAGGCGAAGATATGAAGACCCTTGACGGCGTCGACCGCAAGCTCAGCGGCAACATGCTGGTCATTGCCGACCCGGCGAAGCCGTGCTGCATCGCCGGCATCATGGGCGGCTATGACTCGGAAGTCACAGCCGATACGAAGACGGTTATCCTCGAATGCGCTTCCTTCAAAGGGTCGAGTATCCGTCACACCGGCCGGTCCCTCGGCCTGCGCTCTGAAGCGTCGGCCCGTTTTGAACGGGGCCTCGACGCCGAAGGCTGCATTGCATCCCTCGACCGCTGTGCCCAGCTCCTGCAGCAGATGGGCGCCTGCGACGTAGCCCAGGGCGTCGTCGATGTGTATCCTCGGCCGCAGCAGACAGTCCGCATTTCCTTTACGGCTGCCCAGGTCAACGCCTTCCTCGGCACGGAGATTCCGGAGGAACAGATGATTCATATCCTGGAAACGCTCCAGTTCGTTATCGAAAAAGACGGCGAAACGCTGACGGCTGTCGTTCCGTCTTATCGCCGCGACTGCACGGAAATGCCGGACATCGCCGAAGAAGTCGCCCGTATTTTCGGTTATGAAAACATTCCTTCGACGCGCCCCTGGTCCAACATCAGCAAAGGGGAAGAAGGCTATCACCATCAGGTAAGCGAAAAAGTCTCGGCCGTCCTCAACGGCTGCGGCTTGAACGAAACGGTTACCTTCAGCTTCGTTCATCCCGACTCGCTGAAAAAAATGCTCTTCCCCGAAGGGGACGACGTATACAAAGCCGTTCCGATTCTCAACCCGATTACGGAAGAATTCCCGTGGATGCGCACGACCTTGCTGCCGTCCCTCATGGACGTCCTCGTACGCAATCAGGCCGTAAAGAACGAATCGGTCGGCATTTATGAAATCGCTCCGGTCTATAAGCCGAAATCGCTGCCCATTACGGAGCTGCCCGTACAGGAAATGTACGCTGCAGGCCTCCTGTACGGCAAGCGTCAGACCGGCGAATGGCCGAACAAAGCGGAACAGTACGATTTCTACGACATAAAGGGCATCGTGGAAACGATTCTTTCCAGCCTGGGTATTCAGGCCGACTTGGAAGTATCTGATTTCGCGCCCCTCCATCCGGGCAAGGCGGCGAAATTCGTCAAGGACGGCAAGGTGCTTTGCCAGTTCGGCGAGCTCCATCCGAAGGTCATCGACAACTACGACGTAGCCGGACCGGTATACGTCTTTGAAATGAATTTGACTGATATCCTGCCGCTCATCAACCTGATTCCGGATTACCACAAGGTCGCCAAGTTCCCGGCGTCGAGCCGCGATTTGGCCTTCCTGGCTCCGATCGGCACGTCCAACGCCGACATCATCGGCGTCATTCAGAAGGACGGCGGCCCGTACCTCGAAGCGGTGCACCTCTTTGATATGTACACGGGCAAACAGGTACCGAAGGGATTCAAGAGCCTGGCATATTCCCTCGTATTCCGTTCGGAAACGGGGACATTGACGGACAGCGATATTCAGGGTCCTATCGACGCAATCATTGCAGAATTGAAAGAAACGCTCGGCTGCGAACTGCGGTAAGACGCACAGCGGCATAGCGGACAGTAGGAGACGGCAGGGAGGCAGAACTTTGAAAGTCAAAGGCCCGCCCAGCCTGTCTCCTACTTTTATATTGTAAAAAAAGTAAACTTGTGGTATGATGTAGAGCGTAATATGGTAATTTAGAGATAAATTAGGGCTTTTTGGCCCATGAGGAGGACATAGTTAGAATGAACGTAACAGTTAACGAAGTAGACCAGCACAAAGTAACCCTGCACATTGAAGTGCCTGCAAAAGACGCTTCGAAAGCGGCTGCAGCAGCTTGCAAAAACTTGGCAAACCGCGTGAATATCCCCGGTTTCCGCAGAGGCAAAGCACCGCGCATGGTGCTGGAAAGCTTCTTGGGCAAAGACGCTGTGAAACAGGAAATCTTCGAAGCCATTGCCAATAAAGCGTACAGCGACGCATTGAAAGAAAAAGACATCGTTCCCGTAACGGACCCTGAAATCAACGTCATCTGCGACGAAAAGGGCAAAGACGTCGTATTCGAAGCTACGATTACGAAAAAGCCGGAAGTCAAGCTCGGCGAATACAAGGGCATCAAAGTCGCTAAAGACGTCGTTGCCGTAAGCGACGAAGACGTAGCGAAAGAATTGGCTAACCTGCAGAAGCAGCACTCCAAGCTCGTCGTAGCTCCGGAAGGAACGGAAATCGCAAAAGACGACTTTGCCGTTATCGATTTCAAGGGCACCGTCGACGGCGTAGCCTTTGAAGGCGGCGAAGGCAAGGCCTATCCGCTGCAGATCGGCTCGGGCAGCTTCATCCCCGGCTTTGAAGACCAGCTCATCGGCTGCAAGGCAGGCGACGAAAAAGACGTAACCGTCACGTTCCCCGAAGATTACTTTGAAAAATCCCTGGCTGGCAAGGAAGCCGTTTTCGCCGTTAAGGTCAACGACGTAAAACGCAGCGAGCTGCCGGCTATTAACGACGAATTTGCAAAAGAAGCGGGCAAATTCGATACGGTCGACGAATTGAAGGCCGACATCCGCAAACGCCTCGAATCGAGAGCTTCCTTCCAGGCTTTGGAAAAATTCAATTCCGAAGTATTGAAGACTGCCGTCAACGCTGCAGAAGTAGACATTCCCCAGGTCATGATCGACGACAAGATCGACCAGATGATCGAAGAACTGTCCATGAAATTGGAAACGCAGCGCATGAACCTTGACGATTACCTCAAATACATGGGCCAGGATATGGACAAACTGAAAGAACAGTATGCCGAACCGGCTAAAGAAAACGTCAAGATGGACCTCGTATTGGAAGCTATCGCCAAAGCTGAAAGCATCGAAGTAAAGGATATCGACCTCCAGGCCGAAATCATCACGATGGCTCAGAACTTCGGCGCCGATCCGAAAGAAGTTTACAAAATTATTATGAAAGAACATCGCGTTCCGATGCTTGTCCAGTCTGTCGGCCGCAAAAAGGCCGCAAGCTTCATCTTGAAGAATGCTGTCGATACAAACGAAGAAGCAAAAGCTGAAGAACCTGCCGTAGAACAGGTAACGGCTGAAGACAAACCGGAAGCGTAATTTCCGGAGGTGTTTTTATGAGTATGTATGTCCCCATTGTCGTCGAACAGACGGCGCAGGGCGAACGGAGCTACGATATTTATTCCCGTTTGCTCAAAGACCGCATTGTATTTTTAGGCGGTCCCATTGACGATACGACGGCTAACATCATTATCGCCCAGCTGTTATTCCTGGAAGCCGATAACCCGGATAAGGATATCCACCTGTACATCAACAGCCCCGGCGGCGTAGTCACGGCCGGCATGGCTATTTATGATACGATGCAGTACATTAAGCCTGACGTGTCGACTATCTGCGTCGGCTCGGCGGCGAGCATGGCGTCGGTCCTGCTGGCTGCCGGCGCGAAGGGCAAGCGGTTTGCTCTGCCCCATTCGCAGGTCATGATTCATCAGCCCTTAGGCGGCGTTCAGGGACAGGCTACAGAAATCGAAATCCACGCCCGCGAAATTCTGCGTATGCGCAAGGAATTGAACGGCCTGTTGTCCAAGCACACGGGACAGCCCATAGACGTCATTCAGAAGGATACGGACCGGGATAACTTCATGACGGCCGAAGACGCCAAAGCCTACGGCCTCGTCGACGAAATTCTCGTCCGCCCTCACGAAGAAGCGAAATAACGGGCCATACAGGAGGAAGACGCTGTGAACGATAGAAATAACGAACCGAGATGCAGTTTCTGCGGCCGCTCGCAAAACGAGGTGCAGAAGCTGATCGCCGGTCCCGGCGTGTATATCTGCGACGAATGCATTGCCGTTGCCCAGCACATCTTGGAAGAAGAAAAGCAAGAAGTATCTTCTGACTTCCAACTGAAAGATCTGCCGACGCCGCGCCAAATCAAGGAGACGCTGGATGAATACGTCATCGGTCAGGAAGCGGCTAAAAAGACGTTGGCTGTCGCCGTATATAATCATTACAAACGACTGCAGACAAACAGTGTAGTAGAAGACGTAGAATTACAAAAATCCAATATCATCATGGTAGGGCCGACGGGCTGCGGCAAGACACTGCTGGCCCAGACCCTGGCCCGGCTGCTGGACGTGCCCTTTGCCATTGCCGACGCGACGAGCCTGACCGAAGCGGGGTACGTCGGCGAAGACGTAGAAAACTGCCTGCTCAAGCTGATTCAGGCGGCGGACTACGACATCGCCAAGGCCGAACGGGGCATTATCTACATCGACGAAATCGACAAGATTGCCCGCAAATCGGAAAACCCGTCCATTACGCGCGACGTATCGGGCGAAGGCGTGCAGCAGGCGCTGCTGAAAATCCTCGAAGGGACTGTGGCCGGCGTGCCGCCTCAGGGCGGGCGCAAGCATCCCCATCAGGAAATGCTGCAGATTGACACGACCAATATCCTGTTCATCTGCGGCGGCGCTTTCGACGGCATCGACAAGACCATTTTGAACCGGACGACGGATAAAAATATGGGCTTTGGCGCCGATATCCATTCAAAGGAAGAGCATTCCATGGAATCGCTCCTGAAGGAAATCATTCCGACGGACTTGCAGAAGTTCGGCCTCATTCCCGAATTGATCGGCCGTCTTCCCGTACTGGTCACGCTGAATCCTCTCGACGAAGAGGCAATGGTTCACATTTTGACGGAACCGAAGAACGCCTTGGTGAAGCAGTATCAGAAGATGCTGGATATGGACGACGTGGAGCTGGAATTTACTCCCGAAGCCCTGCAGGCTATTGCCAAGGAAGCCCTGCGCCGCAACACCGGCGCCCGCGGCCTTCGTTCCATCATCGAGCGGATCATGCTGGACGTCATGTTCGACGTGCCGAGCCGTCACGACGTGGAAAAATGCGTCGTAACGGAAGATTGCGTCACAAAAGGGACAGAGCCTGACCTTGTATTAAAACAGGTAAAATGATATAATATGGAAATAAAACTCATTTCTCTCAGTCGGAAATGAGTTTTATTTTTAGACTAAAGAAGGTGATACATCATGGATGAAAATTCGATTTTAGCGATGCCCTTCGTTCCTTTGCGGGGCATTGTCGTATATCCGAAACTGCTCAGCCACATCGACATTGGCCGGGAAAAATCCCTGGCCGCCGTCGATTATGCCATGGAACATGACCGGCTGCTCGTCGTTTCGGCTCAAGTAGATGAAGAAGTAGACGACCCGGGCTTTGACGACGTGTACCAGTGCGGTACCCTGGTCAGGATTCAGCAGCTTCTCCGCCTTCCTGGCGGGCTGGTGCGCATCCTTGTCGACGGGATTGACCGCGTGCAGCTCCAGGGCTTTTCTGAAAAGAAGAATTATCTGGAAGTAGCCGCTGTCAAGGTCGACGAAATTGAAGACGATTCTATAGAAGAAGAAGCGCTGCGCCGCGTCGTATTGAAGCAGTTTTCCGACTGGCTGGAAAACGTCCGCAACGGTGAAGAAATCCGGGAAAAGGCCAAGGCTATTGAAGAACCCGGCGCCGTGGCCGACTTTATCGTGTCCCAGCTGCCGCTGCGCCTCGTCGTGCGCCAGCAGATCTTGGAAATGGCCGAAGTCAAGGCCCGTCTGCGCCGCGTCATGATCCTCCTCGACACGGAAGTAGAAATTGCCAATCTGGAATCGTCTCTCAACATGGAAGTGCGGAGCAAGATGGACCAGCAGCAGAAGGAATACTACCTGCGGGAAAAGATCAAGGCCATTCACCGCGAATTAGGCGACAAGGTCGATAAGGATACGGAAACGCAGGAGCTGCGGGAAAAGATTCATAAGATGAAGCTGCCGAAAAAGATCGAAGAGCCCCTTCTCAAAGAAGTGGACCGCCTCGATTCTATGCCGCCTATGATGGCGGAGTCGGCGATTATCCGCACCTATCTGGACTTGGCGTTGGAACTTCCCTGGAAAAAAGAAACGAAAGACCGCCTCGATTTGAAAGAAGCTCAGAGTGTTTTGGATGAAGACCACTACGGCTTGAAGCAGGTCAAGGACCGCATCATCGAATATTTGGCTGTCCGCCAGCTGACGCACAGTTTGAAAGGGCCGATTCTCTGCTTTGTCGGCCCTCCGGGCACCGGCAAGACGAGCATCGCCCGTTCGATTGCCCGGGCCATGAACCGCAAGTACGTCCGCATTTCCTTAGGCGGCGTGCGGGATGAAGCGGAAATCCGAGGCCACCGCCGCACTTACATCGGCGCGATGCCTGGCCGCATCATTTCGGGCCTCAAGCAAGCCGGCGTCAAGAACCCCGTATTCCTTCTTGACGAAATCGACAAGATGACGTCGGACATGCGCGGCGACCCGTCGGCGGCCCTTCTCGAAGTATTGGACCCGGAACAGAACAATTCCTTCGCCGACCATTACCTCGATATTCCCTTCGATTTGTCCAAGGTCTTCTGGATTACGACGGCCAACGTCGTCAGCGATATTCCCCGGCCGCTCCTGGACCGCATGGAAATTATCGAATTTACGAGCTATACGGAAGAAGAAAAGGTACAGATCGCCAAACAGTACCTCGTGCCGAAGCAGCTCAAGGAAAACGGCCTCAAGGCCAGCCAGGCCCGCTTCTCCGAGGCCGTCTTGAAGACGATTATCCAGGGGTATACGCGCGAATCGGGCGTCCGCACTCTGGAAAAGACCATTGGCGCCGTATGCCGCAAGGTAGGCAAGTCGATTTTGCTGGAAGAAGAAACGCCGCTTACCGTATCGATGAAAAATCTCCAGACGATTCTCGGCCCGGTTAAATATCTGCCGACGAAGGTCAACAAGGCCGACGAAGTCGGCATCGTCACGGGGCTGGCCTGGACGCAGGTCGGCGGCGAAGTACTGGAAACGGAAGCCGTCGCCGTCAAGGGCAAGGGCAGCCTGCTGCTGACGGGACAGCTTGGCGACGTCATGAAGGAATCGGCTGAAGCCGGTATGACCTACATCCGCCGCCGCGCCGGCGAGCTGGGGCTGCCGGAAGATTTCTATTCTCATTTGGATTTGCACATCCATCTGCCTGAAGGAGCGATTCCAAAGGACGGGCCGTCGGCGGGCATTACGATGGCTACAGCCCTGGCCTCGGCCCTGACAGGTAAAGCCGTACGGCACGACGTGGCCATGACCGGCGAAATCACCTTGCGGGGCACGGTTCTTCCCGTCGGGGGAATCAAGGAGAAGGTCATTGCGGCTCATCGGGCCGGCATCAAAAAGATTTTGCTGCCGGAAGAGAATAAGCGCGATATGGACGACGTGCCTCAGTCGGTAAAGGACGACGTGACCTTTGTATTTGTACATCATATGGATGAAGTATTAGAACAGGCATTGGTGAACTCATAATGGCAAAGAGCTTGCAAATAATCAATCCGAAATATACGGCGTCGGCTGTCCGCAAGGATCAGTATCCCGACAGCGGTTTGCCGGAAATCGCCTTTTTAGGCCGTTCCAACGTAGGGAAGTCGAGCCTCATCAACTCCCTGTGCAACTACCGCGGCCTGGCCCGGGTCAGCGGCGAACCGGGAAAAACGCAGACCATCAACTACTTCAGCGTCGAGCTGCGGGAAAAAGACGGCGAAGCGATTCGCCGCACGCCCTTTTTCCTCGTCGACTTGCCGGGATACGGCTTTGCCCGGACTGGCGGCCAAAAGCGGCAGATGTGGAGCGACTTTATCGGCGAATACGTCACCCAGTCGCCTCACCTGGTCATGCTGTGCCTGCTCGTCGACCTGCGCCATCCCGGACTGGATATCGACCGGCAGGCCTATCAATGGCTGTCGGAACATGGCGTTCCCCTGCAAATTGTCGGGACGAAGGCCGATAAGCTGAAGGCCAGTGAAAAAAGAAAAAATATGATAATGCTCAAACAGATCTTTCCGACGGGCCATGACGCCGTTGTCCACTCTTCCTTGAAGAAGGAAGGCAGCGCAGCGTTGTTAGAACGCATCCTCATGAGCCTGGACGAAGCGAGCAGCCTTCCGTGATGCCGCAGGCATTGCGTACATCCGGCGTCCTATTGCGGCGCCGGATGTTTTTTATAAGGCCGAAGCGGCAGCAAAGCCGCCTGTTATATCGAGTTTTACAGTAATTTACTGGAAAAACGGGGGCGTTTTTGCTATAATAAATTAGATAAAGCAGCTGTTCATCAGATGAAAAATTAAAAAACGTATGCAGCATATCGCAACCGGTAATTCGTAAACGGCAGATTACCGGTTCTATACTTTGTAAGTTTTTGCAGTACGTTGGTAGGGATGGTATAGTTAACGATGAGCCTTTTTGAGGGGAAAGTCCGGAAGCTCCTGTCCATTGTCGTTCCTGTATACAATGAACAATTAAACATTGAGAAGTTTTATACAGAAGCGACAAAGGCAGTTCAGAATCTGGACATGGAATATGAAATTATATTTGTCGACGACGGATCCAGGGATGCGACGCCGCTGCTGCTCAGCCGGCTGACGCAGCAGGACGAGCACGTGCGTGCGCTTTTGCTGGCCCGTAATTTTGGTCATCAGCTGGCCATTACCTGCGGCATGGACCACGCCAGAGGCGACGCTATCGTCATGATGGACGGCGACCTGCAGCACCCGCCGGAAATGATTCCCCAGCTGGTTCAGTATTGGCGGGAAGGCTACGACGTCGTGCAGACGATACGCAAGGACACGAAGGGCGTAGGCTTTCTCAAGCGGCAGACGTCCAAGTGGTATTACCGCCTGCTGAACGCCTTGTCTCCGGTGCACATCGCGCCGGGCGGCTCCGATTTCCGCCTCATCGACAAGCGCGTGCTGGCGACGTTTAAGTTGTTTCGGGAGCACGACCGGTTTATCCGGGGAATGATCGGTGATATCGGCTACAAGCAGAAGACCGTCGACTTTGTAGCGCCGCCGCGGTTTGCCGGAAAATCAAAATTTTCCGTGCGGAAAATGCTGCATTTTGCCTTAGACGGCATCATGGCCTATTCGAAGATACCGCTGCGCATATCCTTTTACGCCGGCTTGGTCAGCGCCTTTTTGAGCGTCCTCATCATACTGCACGCCCTGTATTCCAGCGCTGTTGGCTCGGCTGCGCCGGGATGGACGACGGTCATCGTCGTCATCTGCATCTTAGGGGCCCTTCAGCTCATGTTCATCGGCATCGTAGGCGAATATATAGGCCGTATTTTTGAAGAAGTAAAGCAGCGTCCCCTCTATTGGCTGCGGGCCGAGCTGGGCGGACGCGGCGAACCAGAGGAACGCAACCGATAGTAGTCGAATCCTCACGGGGTACGGAACGGCCGGGCCGTTTCGGAGACGGAAAGGAGCTTGTATGCGAAACGAAATAAAACGGATATGGATATTGGCCGCCGTGCTGGCTGCCATGGCTCTTCCTGTTGGAGCCGCCGATTATTACGCCGTAGGCGATAAGGGCGGCGACGTGCTGCTTCTTCAGAAGCAGCTGATCAAGCGGGGCTACGACGTCGAGGCCGACGGCGTATTTTCCAAGGATATGGCCAAAGCCGTATCTAAATTCCAGAAAGATCAGAAAATACAGGTCAGCGGCAAGGTCGGCGGCTGGACGTACTATCTTCTGACGGGCAAACGGACGCTCATGCCGAAGGACAGCGGTGCCAAAGCCGTACAGAAGCCGGCGAAGAGCAAGAAAAAGGCCGCCAAAAAGACGAAGGCTAAAAAGTCTGACAAGACGTCTAAGCTGAAGTACACGAAGCTGAAAAGCCTGAAGGGCTCCGAACACATCGGCCATCAGCTCGTCGATTCGGCGTACCAGTATATCGGCGTGCCCTATGTGTTCGGCGGCAATACGCCTAAGGGCTTCGATTGCTCCGGCTTTACGAAATACGTCTTTTCCCACAACGGCATTGAATTGCCGCGCATGGCTGACGAGCAGTACCGCATGGGGTTCCGCGTACGGAAAAACGAGCTCATACCGGGCGATTTGGTTTTCTTTACGACCTATGAGCCGGGCGTGTCCCACACGGGTATTTACGTCGGCGACGGCAACTTCATCAGCGCGACGAGCAGCGGCGGTATCCGCGTAGACAGCCTGAAAAGCGGCTACTGGTCCGAACGCTATATCGGCGCCAAACGGGTCAGATAAATAGAATACGATGGCTAGCAAGAGGCCCTTCCTCCGGCGGCGTTCCAGGAGCGGCTTCTGCTAGCCATTCCTTATAATGAAAAATTTGTAAAAATAAGTGAAAAATATAAGGGAAAAGGTTGCCCAACGAGGGCAAATAAGCGTATAATTTTTCCATATGAAGAATACAGGAGAGTGTTGTTGATGAAATACATGACGGGTAATGAAATCCGCAAAGCCTATTTGGACTTTTTCAAGAGCAAGGAGCATTTGATCCTGCATAGTTTTCCCCTGATTCCCCAGGACGACCCGAGCCTGCTGCTCATCGGCGCCGGCATGGCTCCGCTGAAGCCGTACTTTACGGGCAAGCTCGTACCGCCGTCCTATCGTGTCACGACGAGCCAGAAGTGCATCCGCACCGGCGATATCGACAACGTCGGCCGCACGGCCCGTCACCATACGTTTTTTGAAATGCTGGGGAACTTCTCCTTCGGCAACTATTTTAAGAAAGAAGCAATTTCCTGGGCGTGGGAATTCCTGACGGAAGTTCTCGAGCTGGACAAGGACAAGCTGTACGTTACGATTTATCCGAACGACGACGAAGCCTACGATTACTGGCACAACATGATCGGTCTGTCGGACGAACGCATCTTCAAATTTGAAGACAACTTCTGGGAAATCGGCGAAGGCCCCTGCGGCCCGGACAGCGAAATTTTCTACGACCTGGGACCGGAACGGGGCTGCGGCCAGCCGACCTGCACCGTAGGCTGCGACTGCGACCGCTATTTGGAAATCTGGAACCTCGTATTTACCCAGTTTGACCGCACCAAAGACGGCGAATACGTGCCTCTGGCTAAGAAAAATATCGATACGGGCGCCGGCCTGGAACGGTTGGCTTCGGTTATCCAGCAGAAGGAATCGAACTTTGAAACGGATTTGATTTTCCCGATTATCGAAGACGTCATCGCCCTCTGCCATGGCGATTACAACGATCCCCATCAGAAAGTGGCCATGAAGGTCATTGCCGACCACATCCGGGCGATTACGGTCATGATCAGCGACGGTATCCTGCCGTCCAACGAAGGCCGCGGCTACGTCCTTCGCCGTATCCTGCGCCGCGCCGTCCGCTTCGGCCGCCTGCTGGGAATTAAAGAATTGTTCCTCAGCGGCCTCGTCGACACGGTAATCGGCATCCTCGGCGAAGAATACCCCGAACTGAAAGAACATGAAGAATTAATCAAAAAAGTTATCGATACGGAAGAAACGCAGTTCAGCGCTACGCTGGCCCAGGGGACGGAACTCCTCGACCAGCTCATGGCCGCTGCCGGCCCGGCGAAGGAACTGGACGGCAAGGACGTATTCAAGCTGTACGACACGTACGGATTCCCTGTCGAGCTGACTGAAGAAATTGCCAGTGAAAACGGCATTACCATCGACCATGCCGGCTTCGACGCCGCCATGAAGGAACAGCAGGAACGGGCCCGCGCCGCCCGCGAAGACGTGTCGGCGAAAGTGGCTACGCCCGATACGACGAGACTGGATCAGAGCAAACTGGTCAACGACCCGACGGCCATTGAAGCGACTGTCGTTATGCTGGGCAAGGAAGGCGTAGAAGTGGCGAGAGCCTGCGACGGCGAAGAAGTGACGGTCATCATCGACAACAATCCCTTCCATCCCGAAGGAGGCGGCCAGCTCGGCGATACGGGCATGCTGGAAGGAAAAGAAGGCAAGGCCGTCGTAACGGACGCCAGAGCCTTGCCGAACGGCCTGGTATACCTCGTGGCGACCGTTCAGGAAGGGGCCCTGTGCATCGGCGATATGGTCGACGTTAAGGTAGATAAGGACCGCAATCTGGCCATGGCCCGCAACCACACGGCGACTCATCTGTTGCAGGCCGCGCTGCGCAAGGTGCTGGGCAATCATGTCAACCAGGCCGGCTCCCTCGTTACGCCGGACCGCCTGCGCTTCGACTTCACTCATTTCTCGCCTGTTACGGCAGACGAACTGGCCGAAGTCGAAGACCTGGTCAACGAAGAAATTTTGGCAAACGTACGCGTCGATATAGAAGAAATGCCCATTGCCAAGGCCAAGGAAAAGGGCGCTATGGCCCTCTTCGGCGAAAAATACGGCGACGTCGTCCGCGTCGTATCGGTCGACGATTTCAGCTGCGAACTGTGCGGCGGCTCTCACGTGCCGTCGACGGCCGTCATCGGCACCTTCCGCATCCTGTCGGAATCCGGCACGGGTACGGGCGTGCGGCGCATTGAAGCCGTTACCGGCGCGGCAGCTCTGCAGAAAGCGCAGCACGACGCGGCGGAACTGCGTCTCGTCGCCGATATGCTGAAAGCTAAGGCCGACGCAATTCCCGACAAGCTGACACAGGTTTTGGCGCAGCTGAAAGCGGCGGAAAAAGAACTGCAGCAGCTCAAGAAGGACGCGGCGATGTCCGACATGGACGATATGCTGGCCGCTAAGGAAGACGTCAACGGCGTATCCGTCGTAGCGGCGGAAGCCCAGGCCGATTCTATGGACAGCCTGCGCGAGCTGGCCGATACGATCATGGATAAAGTCGGCAGCGGCGTCGTCCTTCTCGGTGCCGTTCATGACGGCAAGGTCAACTTCGTGTGCAAGGTCGCTAAAGCCGATACGAAGAAAGGCCTCCATGCCGGCAAGATCATTAAGGCGGCGGCTCAGGCAGCCGGCGGCAACGGCGGCGGCCGTCCCGATATGGCCCAGGCCGGCGGCAAGGCTCCGGAAAAATTGGCCGAAGCCCTGAAGGCCGGTAAAGCTGCCGTCAGCGAATTGATTGGATAAAAAGTATTTACATACGCAATGTCGTAAAGGATGTGATTCTATGGCAATCAGCGACGAAACGATGATCGTCAGGAATAGAAACGAAGAACAGACTGTCGCTTCTATGATTTTAGAAGATGTGTATCACGCATTGGAAGAAAAAGGATATAACCCCGTAAACCAAATCGTAGGATATTTGCTGTCCGGCGACCCGACGTATATTACGAGTCACAACAACGCCCGCAGCAACATCCGGCGTATCGAACGGGACGAACTCATTGAAGAACTGGTCCGTTCGTACGTAAAGCATCGCGGCTTATAGGAGGAACATGCGGATTTTAGGACTAGACGTCGGCTCTAAGACCATCGGCGTAGCCTGCAGCGACGCCTTGCTCATTACGGCGCAGGGCGTCGAGACGATACGGCGCGTTTCCAAGAAAAAGGATTTCCAGCGGCTGAAAGAGCTGGTCGCCGAAAAGGAAGTGCACCGCATCGTCGTAGGCCGTCCCCGTCATATGAACGGCGACTACAGCGAAAATATTGATAAGATCGAACACTTTGTAGATGAACTCAAAAAGGTCATGCCAGATATGGACTTTGTCTATTGGGATGAACGCCTAACGACCGTCATGGCCGAACACGTGCTGATGGAAGGCAATGTACGGCGGGAAAAGAGAAAACAGTTCGTCGATAAAATGGCGGCTGTCCTCATATTACAAAATTATTTAGACGCTCAAGGAGGATAACATGACAGAAGAAATGGAAGAAGTAATGGTCATTACGATTACCAGTCCCGATGGTGAAGAAAAAGATTTTCAGGAAGTAGACGCAGTCGAAATCGACGGCAAAATCTTTTCGCTGCTCCTTGAAATCTGCGAAAACGAAGACGAAGCAGAAGCTATCATCGCCCGCGTCGATGAAGAAGACGGCGAACCCGTTTACGTAGAACCGACGGAAGAAGAATTTGAAGCAGCCAGCAAGGCCTTTGAAGAATTGGCTGCTGAAGACGAAGAAGAATAAGCACAGGTATATAGTAGTATAGAAAGAGGCATGCCGCGGCATGCCTCTTTCTATACGTACGGCAGGAGACGTTATGACTGAATTACCAAGTATACAGCAATTAAAAAATTTTATTTTATATGGAAAATACGGCAATTTTACATCTGCAGCCAACGCGGCAAGCATTACGCAGTCGGCGTTCAGCGCGCAGATTAAAAAGCTGGAAGACGTCGTCGGCGTCCGTCTGATCGCCCGGTCAAACCGCGGCAGCCAGTTGACGAAAGCCGGTGAACTATTATTTCAGCGGCTGGAGCCCATATTGGACGAATTAGATCGTTGTTTAGACGAAGTTCGTTCTATGGATGGCAGAGCCTTGCCTCTTTCCATCGGCATCATGCTGTCGCTGGGAGATATTCATATGAACCGCCATTTGGCGTACTTTCAGCAGCACTACAGCGGAGCGTCCTTTCAGGTATATAATTTGGAAGCGCAGGAATTACTGCAGAAGCTCCGCAGCGACGAGCTCGACATTATATCCTTGTTTCGGCTGCCCTCTATGGATATAGACGGCTATGAGCAAGTCTGTTTCTGTAAGGAAAACATCGTTTACTATGCGCCCCATATCGTCGTTTCCGGAGGGGTTGCGACGGCCGATTTCATTGCTTCGCAGCCCTTGGCCCAATATTCTCCTCAGTACGTCATGAACGAATATTTAAATCAATTTTTATCAGCCCATACATCCTTGCCGCTGCAAACGCAGGCTTGGTTTTCTACGCCCTACGCGATGATGAATTATTGTCAGGCTAACCGCATCGGCGCGCTTCTGCCGGAACGTTTTTTGAAAGCCCTGGGCGTCGCCGGCGGCTGGTACGACGTGGAGCCGCCGATCGTTTTGCCTTGCTATTTGCTGTACAAGCGGAGCAATCCCAGGTACGAGGCTATTCAGGTCTTCGTCGACTATATGAAGAGGACCTATCACGTGCCGTCGTGACATCGCTGTTTTTTATGACATACATCGTTTTTTTCTGTTATACAAACCCTACGCGAAGGAGTACAATTCTCCTTGAATTCAAGAAAAGGAGTTGTATGTAGACGTATGGAACAGAAATCGCTGTGGAATAAAGATTTCCTGTTGGATACGGGAATTAATTTCGTCGTGTATTTAATTTATTATTTGCTCATGGTTATTATTGCCGTTGTGGCAAAGGACGAACTCGGCGCTTCGCTGAGTGAAGCCGGGCTGGCATCGGGCATCTTTATCGTCGGCACCTTGCTGGCGCGCCTGCAGTTCGGCAAGGCCATCGAGTTGTATACGCGCCGCCGCACCTTGTATGGAGGGCTCTTATTTTACCTGGTTACGACATTATTGTACTTTTATATTCCGAATCTGACTGTCATGTATATCATCCGCCTGCTGAACGGCTTGGCTTACGGCATTGTCTCGACGGCTACCAACACGATTATTTCCGCCTGTATCCCGGCCGATAAGCGGGGCGAAGGCATCAATTATTACGGTTTGAGCACCAGCCTGGCCGCGGCTATCGGACCGTTTTTGGGCATGTTCCTCATGCTGATTACGGACTTCCGCTTTATCGTCGGCCTCTGCACGGTCTTAGTCGTTGCCTGCGCCGTCGGCTGCGTCTTCCTCCACGTAGACGAAATCGAACTGAGCGAGGAAGAAAGAGCGTATATGAAAGCCATATCCGTCGATAATTACGTGGAACGCCGCGTCATGACAATTTCCCTTATCGGATTTCTCATGGGCTTCGCTTATTCCAGCGTACTGACGTTTTTGGCTTCCTATGCCAGAGAAATTCACCTCGTACAGGCCGGCACGTTCTTCTTCGTCGTGTACGCCGTCGTCATTACGGTGACGAGGCCGCTGACGGGCATTATCTTCGACCGGAAGGGAGAAAATTACGTGCTCTATCCTTGTTATCTCTGCCTGGCCGCTGGGTTGTTCCTCCTGTATGCGACAGGTACGGCGTGGCAGCTTCTCCTAGCCGGCGTTTTCGTCGGATTGGGATATGGGACGTTCATGTCGAACGGACAGGCCGTCTGCATTAAATTGACGCCGCCTCACCGCGTCAGCGTGGCCTTGTCGACGTATTTCGTCGCCCTGGATCTGGGCCTTGGCGTAGGGCCGTACGTCTTAGGGATGATGCACCGCATGCTTACATTTCCCCAGTTATATGCCGTGGCCGGCGTCATCGCCATCGTCTGCTTTTTCTTGTACTATGGGTTATACGGACGTCGGAGTGTGAAAGCCGTCCGCGTTGTTCCGGCAGCGGCGCAGAAATAATTGGTTTTATAGTAAATGTTAGGGTAACGACAGGTGTCATATATCTGCCGTTGCCCTATTTTTTTCAAAAAGAGTGGACATACGACGGTCCTACTGTTCTAATTAACGTGACTAAGCCCTAATAGAAATGAAAATATCCCGTGTTCTATTCTTATCAGATTGAAATGAGTTTTTTTAGGGAAGCGTGCCGGTACTGATATTGGCGTTACTTTATATATTTTTCGCTTTTATACAGTAAAGTTTCTCCGTAATTATTTTACCATAACATGCTGTATTCATTAGAAAAAATAAAAAATAATCGTT